>VEQD01000013.1:0-2012 GCA_018883385.1 Rhodocyclaceae bacterium
AGCACGGCACCCGAGGTGGGCCGGTCACGGTAGACGATTTCGTCAGTAGCAACGACCGCCAGGCTGCGCGTGGTGGGTACGCCGAGGGCGTGCATGGCTTCGCTGATGAGGTACTCACGGAGCATGGGGCTGAGGGCCGCGAGGCCATCTCCCCGCCGCGAGTACGGCGTTTGCCCGGAACCCTTGAGCTGGATATCGACGCGCTGCTGCCCCGGGGTAACGAGTTCACCCAGCAACAGCGCCCGACCATCGCCAAGTATGGCGAGGTGACCAAATTGATGCCCCGCATAAGCCTGGGCAACGGGCTGTTGCCCCGGGGGCGCTTTACTGCCGGCCAGGATTTGCCGGCCAGCTGGCGAAGCGAGTTGCTCTGCATCGAGCCCCAGTTGACGGGCCAGGGCGTGGTTAAGCCAGATCTTTCTGGCCGACCAGCGGGCGGCCGGATCTACCCGACTAAATAAGGCATCGGGTAGCCCGGCGTAGGTGCATTCCAGAGACAGCACGCGGATGGGGGCGAATTAGTTCAGTACTTGCTTGAGCTCGTAGGCCACCGATTCGGCATCGACCATATCGAGCAGTTCGTTCATGAAGTCTTCGCTGACGTCATTGCTCCAGGCGCCGGCCAGATCGGCGGCCACCATGGGTTCGAAGGTGAGATCCAGAAACTTGCCGTCAGACGTTTTCAGGACACCGATGCCGTCGTCGGTTTCGGCGATCTGCCAGTCGTCAGGAACGGTCATTTCCAGTTCGATATTGACGCGTAGTTTTTTGCTCATGGCGGTTCTCCTAGTGATGCTGAGTGATTGTGTGCATCATAGGCTAAATCCTTGTGTTGCAACGCAAAATGACAACAACATGACGCTATTTTGTCTAGGTTAATATATGAAAGTAGGCAAATCTCTGTGATAAAGTCACAGGTTTAATCGGCTCTCCAAACAACATCTTTATGGCAACGACTCAATCCAAGAAAGCTGCACCGAAGACCGCTAAGACCGCGACCAAAGCCCAGGCAAAAACGCCGGTTAAAACGGCGGTAAAAACTGTTGCCAAAGCTGTGGTCAAGGCCGTTAAAACGGCCGTCGGTAAAACAATGAAGACGCCAGCGAAGACCTCTGTTAAAGTAGCGGCCGCGAAGAAGCCGGCAAGCAAAGCGCCAGCCAAATCGCCCGCCAAAAAAACCGCTACCAACGCGCCGGTGACGACAAGCCCTCCCAAGAAGAGCCCCGCGCCGGCCAGCAAACCCACCGCCAAGCCAGTGGCCAAAGCCCCGGCAAAAGCGCCTAAAGTAACTCCTCAAACGAATAAAGTGACTGTGAAGCCTGCACCCGCCAAAGCCGTACCCAACGCCGCCAATTTCATACCGTATGTCGCCAAGAAAGGCGAGATCTACATGGGCAAAGAGCAGCTTGCCCACTTTGCCGATATCCTCAACCGCCTGAAAGATGAGTTGCTGGCCGATATCGAGCGCACCGTTCACACGATGCAAGATGAGCAGACCGTGTTTGCCGACCCGAACGACCGCGCCAGCCAGGAAACCGATATGGCCCTGGAGTTGCGTAACCGCGATCGCGAACGCAAGCTGATCAAAAAGATCGAAGGCACGCTGGCCCGCATCCGTAACGACGATTATGGCTTCTGCGACAAGTGCGGCATCGAAATCGGCATCCAGCGCCTGGAAGCCCGCCCGACGGCCACGCTGTGTATCGACTGCAAAACGCTCGAAGAACTGCGCGAAAAACAAGTCGCCAAGTAAGCACTGGCCGCAGACAACAAAAAGCCCGTCCTAGGACGGGCTTTTTGCTGGGTGGGCGGTTTATGCAACCGCCCTTCCCTTTTTTGCCTTAGGCTGCCGGCGGTGCGGCGTCCAGCAGGGCCTTCATCGACAGCTTGATGCGGCCACGGTCGTCGGTTTCCAGAACCTTGACGCGAACCTTCTGGCCTTCTTGCAGGTAGTCGGCAACCTTCTCGACACGCTCGTTGGCGATTTGCGAGATGTGCAGCAGACCATCTTT
>VEQD01000013.1:2112-26322 GCA_018883385.1 Rhodocyclaceae bacterium
AGGCGCGGCGCGAAGGTCGAGACTTCGGTACGGGCTTCGCCCATGGCGCCCTTCATCAGGCCAAGGATATGCAGGCGGGCTTCACGGGCCTGCGCCAGTGCGACCTGCATGATTTCCTTGGTGATGCCCTGGATCTTGATGTCCATCTGCAGCGCGGTGATACCGTTTTCGGTACCGGCGACCTTGAAGTCCATATCGCCGAGATGATCTTCGTCACCCAGGATGTCGGTCAGCACGGCGAAACGGCCGCCGTCCTTGATCAGGCCCATGGCGATACCAGCCACATGATCCTTCAGCGGCACACCAGCATCCATCATGGCCAGGCAGCCACCACAGACAGAGGCCATCGACGACGAACCGTTCGACTCGGTGATTTCCGAAACGACGCGCATGGTGTAGCTAAACTCTTCCGGCGACGGCAGCACCGGCACCAGGGCACGCTTGGCCAGGCGGCCGTGACCCAGTTCGCGACGCTTGGTGCCGCCCATGCGACCACATTCGCCGGTGGCGTACGGGGGCATGTTGTAGTGGAACAGGAAGCGGTCTTTGTACTCGCCCATCAGCGCGTCGATGATCTGCTCATCGCGGCCGGTGCCCAGCGTGGCCACGACCAGCGCCTGGGTTTCGCCACGGGTAAACAGGGCCGAACCGTGCGTGCGCGGCAGAACGCCGTTGCTAATTTCGATCGGACGTACGGTGCGCGTATCGCGGCCGTCGATACGCGGTGCGCCCGACAGAATGCGGCCACGCACGATGGCGGCTTCGAGATCAAACAGAATGTTGCCGATGGTGTTGGCGTCGACAGCAGCATCGCCACTGGTGAACTGGGCTTCGGTATCGGCGTAGATATTTTTTAGCAGCTGGCTGCGCGCCTGCTTGCTGGTTTCGTTGTAGGCCGCTTCCAGACGCGGCTTGGCGAAAGTGGTGACCATGTCGATCAGCGCTTCATCCTTCGGCGCCGGCTGCCAATCCCACTCCGGCTTACCGGCGGCTTCGACCAGACGATTGATCATCTGGATGACGGCCTGTTGCTGTTCGTGACCGAACACCACACCGCCGAGCATCACGTCTTCGGGCAGCATCTGCGCTTCAGATTCCACCATCAGCACAGCGGCTTCGGTACCCGACACCACGAGATCCATCTTCGAGGTCTTCATCTGGGTCGAGGTCGGGTTAACGACGTACTGACCATCGATGTAGCCAACGCGGGCAGCACCCACCGGACCATTGAACGGAATACCCGACAGCGCCAGGGCAGCCGAGGCGCCGATCAGGGCAGGAATATCGGAATCGACTTCCGGGTTGATCGACATCACGGTGGCGACGACCTGGACTTCGTTATAGAAACCCTCCGGGAATAGCGGACGCAGCGGACGGTCGATCAGACGCGAGGTCAGCGTTTCCTTCTCAGAAGGACGACCTTCGCGCTTGAAGAAGCCACCCGGGATCTTGCCGGCGGCATAGGTCTTTTCGACATAATCTACGGTCAGCGGGAAAAAGTCCTGACCCGGCTTGGCCTTCTTGGCACCAACCACGGTCACCAGAACAACGGTGTCGTCATAGGTGACCATGACCGAGCCGCTGGCCTGACGGGCCACATGGCCGGTTTCCAGGGTCAGGGTGTGGGCACCGTACTGAATACTTTCACGTGCGATTTCAAACATACTCATTGATTTCTCTTCCTCTCAACAATCAACAACTCAACAGTCACATAAGCATCAAACAACGATCAACAATGACTACAACAAAAACAAAACGGGCGCCCTCTCCTGAGAACGCCCGTGTTGTTCAAACGACGGTCACGTAATTACTTACGCAGACCCAGACGACCGATCAGGGCACGGTAACCATCAAGGTTGGTGCGCTTCAGGTAATCCAGCAGCTTACGACGACGGCTCACCATGCGCAGCAGACCGCGACGCGAGTGATGATCCTTCGAGTGTTCTTTGAAATGCGGGGTCAGATCGTTGATGCGTGCAGTCAGCAGCGCGATCTGAACTTCGGACGAACCGGTGTCGCCCTGGCCACGTTGGTAATCGGCAACAATAGCGGCCTTGCTTTGAGCATTTAGCGTCATGTCAAACTTTCCTTATAAGTCACAGATGCGCCCCAGTTTGAGAGAGCGACATCCAGGTTTCCCCTTGTTTGGGGTGTGAACCGCAACCCGACAGCTTTGTTCGATTGCGAGTGAAGTCGTGACTATATCAGAAATTCTCTGCGGAAACCAAACGAGTCGGCTGAATTTTCAGGGTTTTTTCGGTTTCGGTGATCTCGGCGACCCCCAGAAAACGACCCTCGAAGACCAGGCGGCACTGGCCGGCTGCCGGCAGAGATTGCCCGGCTTCAGCCAGACAGGGGTTACCATGGCGGCAACGGAGGGCCTGGGCTTCGGACAGCGCCACGATGGGCAGATTCTGCACCAGAAAATCGACGGGTTGCATCAGGCCAACGGCCTGCAGGGCGGCGACCGAGAGGGGTTGATTGAGGCTGGCGACCCCCTGATGCAGCGCTATAGGCGTGACACAGCCTTGCAAGGTGACGGCGCCTACCTGCGTGCGACGCAAGGCGATGAGATGGGCCAGACTACCCGCGGCTTGGGCCAGGTCTTCTGCCAGCGTGCGTACATACGTGCCTTTACTACAACGAACCTGTAGGGTGGCCTGGATGACCTGCCCGTCGTCGTTCTCTTTAAAACCCAGCCAGTCCAGTTCGTGAATGATGATTTGCCTTGGGGCGCGTTCAATGTTGACGCCCTGCCGTGCCAGTTTGTAGAGGGGCTGGCCATCGCGCTTGAGCGCGGAATACATGGGGGGAATCTGGCTGATCTCGCCCATAAACTGCGGGCGAATGGCGTCGAGGGTTGCCATCGATGGCAGCGCCGCCGTTTCTTCGATGATGGCGCCGGTCAAATCGGCGGTATCGGTCTTCTGACCAAAGCGCAGTGTCGCTTCGTAGGTTTTATCAGCGTTGAGCAGATCGGCCGAGAACTTGGTGGCCTCGCCCAGACAGAGGGGCAATACGCCGGTGGCGAACGGATCGAGCGTGCCGGTGTGACCGCCCTTCTCTGCCGCGAGTAAGCGACGCACCCATTGCAGCGCACTGTTCGAGGTGACACCGACAGGTTTGTCGAGCAGGATCACGCCATTGATGGCGCGCCAGCCACTGTGACGCGGCAAATCGGGCAATAGCAATACTTGGTCAACGACTGCAGGAGCTGCGCTGCGATCGGACAAAGTATCAACCAGCGTTATTCTCTGGCTCGGCATCATCCGCCGACCGGGCAACGGCCGTATCGATCAGCGACGAAAGGCTGATACCGCGTTCGACCGAGGTGTCGTACACGAAGTGCAATTCCGGCACGGTGCGCAGCATGAGTTGACGCGACAGTTCATGCCGCAAAAAACCCGCAGCGCGTTTGAGCCCCTGGGCCAGTGCATCGCGTTCGCTCTCGGCAACCAGTGCGGTGTAAAAAATCTTGGCATGCGAATAATCAGGCGTCACTTCAACAGCCGTAATGGACACCTGCTGCACACGGGGATCGCGGATTTCGGCACGGATCAGCTCGGCCAGATCGCGGCGGATCTGTTCCGCCACCCGATCTGTCCGGGCGAACCCCCGCTGTTGTCCGCGCGCCATGATTACAGCGTCCGTGCGACTTCCAGAATTTCGTAGGCTTCCAGCTTATCGCCCACCTGGATGTCGTTGAAGTTCTTGAGCGACAGACCGCACTCGAAACCCTCGCGCACTTCTTTGACATCGTCCTTGAAGCGGCGTAGCGAATCGAGTTCGCCATCGTGCAGCACGATATTGTCGCGCAGCAGTCGAACACGACACTGACGCTTGACGATGCCTTCCAGAACCATACACCCTGCCACGGCACCGATCTTAGGCACGCGGAAGATTTCGCGGATCTCGACAAGACCCAGGGTTTCTTCCTTACGTTCTGGCGATAGCATGCCCGACAGCGCGGCCTTCACCTCATCGACGGCGTCGTAGATCACGTTGTAGTAACGGATATCGACATCCATGCCTTCGGCAATCTTGCGCGTATTGGCATCGGCACGCACGTTGAAGCCGATGATGACGGCCTTCGATGCCGATGCGAGGTTGACGTCGCTTTCGGTGATACCACCCACGGCAGCGTGAATGACGTTGACGCGGACTTCGTCGGTCGACAGCTTCTGCAGCGAGTGCACCAGCGCTTCCTGCGAACCCTGCACGTCGGCCTTGATGATGAGCGGCAGCGTTTTGACTTCGCCTTCGGCCGTCATCTGCTCCATCATCGATTCCAGCTTGTTGGCCTGTTGACGTGCCAGTTTCACTTCGCGGAACTTGCCCTGACGGAACAGCGCGATTTCACGGGCCTTGCGTTCGTCGGCCAGCACCATGGCGTCTTCACCGGCAGCCGGGACTTCGGATAAACCGAGGATCTCGACCGGGATCGACGGGCCAGCAGTGTCGACACCCTTGCCGTTTTCGTCGAGCATGGCGCGAACGCGACCGAACACCGAACCGGCCAGCACGACGTCACCCTTGTTGAGCGTGCCCTGCTGGACCAGCATGGTGGCCACCACACCACGACCCTTGTCGAGGCGGGCTTCAATGATCAGACCCTTGGCCGGTGCTTCGACCTGTGCGGTCAGTTCCAGCACTTCGGCCTGCAGCAGCACCTGCTCCAGCAGATCGTCGATGCCCTGACCCGATTTGGCCGATACCGGCACAAACGGCGAATCACCACCGTACTCTTCCGGCACCACTTCTTCAGAAACCAGCTCCTGCTTGACGCGGTCGGCATTGGCTTCGGGCTTATCAATCTTGGTAATGGCCACGACGATCGGCACACCGGCCGCTTTGGCGTGGTGAATGGCTTCACGCGTCTGCGGCATCACACCATCGTCGGCAGCCACCACCAGAATCACGATATCGGTCGCCTTGGCACCGCGTGCACGCATTGCGGTAAACGCTTCGTGACCCGGGGTGTCGAGGAAGGTGATCATGCCACGCGGTGTTTCGACGTGGTACGCACCGATGTGCTGCGTAATACCACCCGCTTCGCCACTGGCAACACGGCTGCGACGGATATAGTCGAGCAGCGAGGTCTTACCATGGTCGACGTGACCCATGACAGTAACCACGGGGGCACGCGGCTTGGCTTCGACATCGACATGTTCGACGACATCGGCCAGGAAGGCATCCGGATCATCGAGTTTGGCGGCGACCGCCTGGTGCCCCATTTCCTCGACCACAATCATGGCCGTGTCCTGATCCAGCACCTGGTTAATGGTCACCATGGAGCCCATCTTCATGAGCGTTTTGATCACTTCGGTTGCCTTGACCGACATCTTGTGCGCCAGGTCAGCGACAGAAATGGTTTCCGGTACGTGCACTTCGCGCACCACCGGTTCGGTCGGTGCATTGAAAGAGTGGGCTTCGTCGCTCGACGGTGCATGACGCTTGTCACCCTTCTTGCCGCCCATCTTCCAGGCATTGCCACCACGACCCTGATTGCCACCGCGGCCGAGCGTTCCGGGCGCCTTGTTGCCACCGCCACGACGTCCATCGCGGTCTTCACGCTCCTTGCCCTCACGACCGCCCGGGCGATCATCCGGCGCGGTCTGTGCGGCCGTGCTGGCCGCTTTGCGCGACTCTTCAGCGACCTTCAGTGCAGCCTGTTTGGCGGCAGCCTCATCGCGCAGACGTTGCAGTTCCTTCTCGCGGTTCTCACGATCGAGACGATCCTGTTCCTGACGGGCGCGCAGCTGGGCGTAACGATCTTCTTCGGCCTTGCGGGAGGCCAGTTCTTTTTCGTCGAGGAAGGTGGCCTTGGATTTAACCGTGGCTTTCTTCTTGACTGCTGGCTTCGCTTCGGCAGCCGGTTCTTCGGTCACCACCGGGGTTTCGACAACGACTTCCGGTGTCACTTCGACCACAGGCGTTTCTTCGACCAGTGGTGTCTCTACAACGGCCTCGACAACCGGGGCTTCTTTCTGCTCTGCCTTGGCCGGTTTCTTGATGTCTTCTTCGACCGGTGCACTGACTGGCGTTTCGGCCACTTCCGGCGTATCGCGTTTGACGAGAACCCGCTTCTTACGTACCTCGACCTGCACGGTACGTGTTTTACCCGTGGCGTCCTGCGCCTTGAGGGCAGAGGTTGACTTGCGCGTCAGTGTGACCCGGTTGCTACTGGGTTTGGCTTCACCGTGCGAGGCACGCAGAAACTCGAGCAGACCGTTCTTGTCGGCAGCCGACAAGGTATCGTCGGACGAAGATTTTTTAACGCCCGCTTTATTGAGTTGTTCCAGCAATGCATCTGCCGGCATTTTGAGTTCTTCGGCGAACTCGAGGACCGTGGTTTTCTTCATATGTCCTCCGATCAGTTAGCAGCTTCATCGTCAGCAAACCAGTGCTTACGGGCTTCGGTGATCAGCGCGACGGCATCGGCCTGCGTCATACCGGTAAATTCGACCAGTTCGTCGGTCGCCAGATCCGCCAGGTCATCGCGCGTTTTCACGCCGGCATCGGCGAGCTTGACCGCCAGTGCCTTTTCCATACCCGGCAGGTTGAGTAGGTCTTCAGCCACGTCTTCCAGCTTCTCTTCGGTTGCGATGGCTTCGGTGAGCAGCGCGTTACGGGCACGCGTGCGCAGTTCGTTGACGAGTTCTTCCTCCAGACCTTCAATCTCGAGCATTTCGGACAGCGGCACGTAGGCCACTTCCTCTAGCGTCGAGAAGCCCTCGCCGATCAGCAGATCGGCCAGCTCTTCATCGATGTCCAGCTTTTCGATGAACAGTAGACGGGTGTTGGCCGTTTCGGCTTCGTTTTTGCGTTGCGACTCTTCCGGCGTCATCAGGTTGATCGTCCAACCGGTCAGCTCGGAGGCCAAACGCACGTTCTGACCGCCGCGACCAATGGCGATGGCCAGGTTATCGTCGTCGACCACCACGTCCATGGCATGACGCTCCTCGTCAACGACGATCGAGGTCACTTCAGCCGGTGCCAGCGCATTGATGACAAACTGGGCCGGATCTTCGGACCAGATGATGATGTCGACATTCTCACCGCCAAGTTCATTACGAACGGCGGTGACTCGCATGCCCCGCAGACCGACACAGGTGCCGATCGGATCGATGCGGGCGTCTTTGCTGAGCACGGCGATCTTGGCGCGCATACCGGGGTCGCGCGCGGCGGCCTTGATCTCCATCAGGCCGTCTTCGATTTCCGGCACTTCGAGTTCGAACAGACGGCTGATGAATTCCGGCGCAGTACGCGACAGAATGAGCTGCGGACCACGCGCCGCGCGATCGACGCGCAGCAGGAAGGCTTTGACGCGATCACCCGGACGCAGGTTCTCACGCTGGATCATCTGGTCACGTGGCAGCACGGCTTCGATTTTGCCGACTTCGACGATGGCGTTGCCACGCTCCATGCGCTTGATGGTGCCGGTGACGAGGTGTTCGTCACGCTCCAGAAAGCTTTGCAGCAGCGCCTCGCGTTCAGCGTCGCGAATCTTTTGCAGGATGACCTGCTTGGCGGCTTGCGCGCCGATGCGACCGAAGTCGATAGGCTCGAGTTCTTCTTCGACGACGTCGCCCACGGCGATGTCGGCGTGCTCCTTACGGGCTTCGCTGATCGGGAGTTGGGCGTCCTCGTTCTCGAGATCGGCATCTTCGACAACTTCCCAGCGGCGGAACGATTCGTATTCGCCGGTTTCGCGGTCGATCACAACGCGGATATCCGCTTCCAGATTCATCTTCTTGCGGGTGGCCTGAGCCAGCGCGAGTTCCAGAGAGGCAAAGACGATTTCCTTGCTGACGTTCTTCTCACGAGCCAGTGCGTCGGCTAGCAGCAGAATTTCACGGGTCATTTGGGGGTCCTTTCTCTGAAAACTTAAAACTTGGGAACAAGGCGTGCCTTGTCGATGTTGGATAACGCAAAACTGACGGTGTTGCCGCCCAGATCGAGTTGCACCTGATCGTTTTCAATACCGATCAGGGTGCCGTTGAACTGGCGACGGTCGCCGATCGGCATGCGCAGCTTGACCTGCACCTGCGAACCGGCAAAACGCATGTAGTCGGCGGCCTTGACCAGGGGGCGGTCGAGGCCGGGCGACGAGACTTCCAGGCGGTCGTAATCGATGTTCTCCACCTGGAACAGGTGCGTGAGCTGATTACTGACGGTGGCACAGTCTTCGACGTCGACACCGCGTGGTTTTTCCGGGGCGTCGATAAACACCCGGATCAGCCGGCTACGCGGCGACAGCTCGACCATGACGAGCTCGTAGCCCAGTCCGTCGACCGTCGATTCAATCAGTTCCTGCAGATTCATGCGCTCAAAACCACCGTGTAAAACCGGAAATACAAATAAAAAATGGGCATAAAGCCCATCTCGCCGTAAAAACCGGCTGTGCCTTCGGACGGAATCTCAACGATCCAGCCCATCGGCACGAGAGTGTCAAAACTTTTCAATTATATGGGTTTTTTCGCCTTTGGTCGAGTTTTTCCGGGTTCCCCACTGCGCCTCGGCGCTGCGCCGAGCCCCTGAGACCGGGCCTGGCCGCGGCTACGCGGGGCGGCTTTGCCACCCGGACGGCCACCGCGCACCTTTTGACCCACGTTACGCGTGGGACCTTCGGCCTCGGCACCCAGCGACTTGACCAGTTTTTCGACGTCTTTGTCGTCAACCTGCAGGCTCTGACCGCGCTTAAGACGCGGCGGCAGATAAAACGGACCGTAGCGGACGCGAATCAGGCGGCTGACGGTACGACCCACCGCCTCGAACAGCCGGCGCACTTCGCGGTTACGCCCTTCGAAAATGGTGACGCGGTACCACTGATTGGCGCCCTCGCCGCCCGCTTCTTCAATACTGGCCAAGGCGGCTGGACCGTCTTCGAGTTCGACGCCCTTCTTGAGTTGCTCTTTGGCCTCGTCATCAAGTGGTCCCAGCACACGCACCGCATATTCGCGAATCATTTCGTTGCGCGGGTGCATCAGCGCGTTAGCCAACGCCCCCGAAGTGGTAAACAGCAACAGGCCACTGGTATTGAAATCCAAACGCCCAACCGCAATCCACTTGCCGCCGCGCACGCGCGGTAGGTTACTAAAGACGTTGGGCCGACCGGCCGGGTCGCTGCGCGAGACGATCTCGCCTTCGGGCTTGTGATAGAGCAACACCTGCGGCGCACGGGTGGCACCATGCAGGTTAACTAAGCGACCATTGACCTTGACGCGGTCACCCGGGAGTACACGCTGCCCGACGGTGGCCGGCTGGCCGTTAACCTGGACGCGCCCTTCGGCGATCCAGGCGTCCATCTCGCGACGCCCTCCCAGACCGGATTGCGCCAACAGCTTCTGCAGGCGTTCACCGGCAGCAGCTGGCGCCTTGCGTTGCGCTACGGCCTCGTCGTTATCAAAAGCATCGACGTCTTCGACGTCATCAACGGATTCGACAACGTGCGCCGGCCTTCGTTGCGGAGATGCAGGTTTCCGCACGGCCGGTACTTTGGCGGCGGGCGGGCGAAACGGGGTACTCTTTCTGGACATCAGGTCTTTTAATCCGGGTTAGGCCTCAGGCACGCCTTCAAGCGCGGCCTGCATGGTTTCCAGCGGCGGCAGTTCGCTGAGGCTGCGCAGACCCAGATCGTCGAGGAACTGACGGGTGGTGGCATAGAGCGCCGGACGACCCGGCGTTTCGCGATGGCCGACGGTGTCGATCCAACCCCGCTCTTCCAGTGTGCGGATCACTTGCGTGGCCACGGTCACGCCGCGGATATCTTCGATATCACCGCGCGTCACGGGCTGGCGATACGCAATGATTGCCAGCGTTTCCATCACGGCGCGCGAGTAACGCGGCGGCTTTTCGGGATTCAGGCGATCGAGATGCGGCTGGATCTTGGCATGCGTCCGAAAGCGCCAGCCGTCGGCCAGCTCGAGGAGTTCGCAGCCCCGGTTCTGCCAGCGCTCCTGGAGATGACTCAGTGCCTGACGGATCTCGTCGGCAGCAACGGTGTCGTCGAACAACCGACGCAGGTGCGTCATGTCGAGTGGTGCGGTCGACGCCAGCAGGGCGGCCTCGACGATGCAGGCCAGCTCGGCGACATCTATCACGGGTCCGGCAGCGACTTCACCTTCGTTATTTTCGACCAGCTCGGTCAGGGAACGTTGTTCTTCAGACACTTCCATCCTCCTCGGGCAGATCGTCTGCCTCGGGTACTTCAAACATCGATTGTTCCGGCGCATCGGTCGGTAGACGCACGTAGATCGGCGCGAATGCCGCGGTTTGTGTCATTTCCAGCAGGTGCTCTTTTGCCAGTTCGAGCAACGCGATAAAGTTGACGACCACGACAGCGACACCGCCCGTGACATCGAACAACTCGCCAAACTCCAGATAACCATCGCTGGTGCGCAGGCGGCGCAGTATGAGCCCCATGTGCTCGCGCACCGACAACTCTTCACGGGCGATTTTGTGATGCGTGTGCAACTTGGCCTGGCGGACCACAGCACGCCAGGCGTCGTGCAGGTCTTCGGCCGATACGTCGGGATGCCGTACGACGGCCTCGCGATCGACCCAGACATTGAGCCACTGGAAATCAATTTCGGCCTTGGGCAGCTCGTCGATTTCGCGCGCAGCGAGTTTCATCTGCTCGTATTCGACCAGGCGACGAACCAGTTCGGCGCGCGGATCCTCGACCTCTTCTTCAAACGCGGCTTTCGGCCGCGGCAACAGCATGCGCGATTTGATTTCGATGAGCATGGCCGCCATGACCAGGTACTCGGCGGCGAGCTCCAGATTCTGCGAGCGCATCGCTTCGACGTAATCCAGATACTGATTGGTCAGCGGCGCCATGGGAATGTCGAGGATGTCGACATTGGCTTTTCGGATCAGATAGAGCAGAAGATCAAGCGGGCCTTCGAAGGCATCGAGCATGACCGACAGTGCATCGGGCGGAATGTACAGATCCTGCGGCAGGTCGACGATGGGCTGACCATAGAGCATGACGCGCGGCTCACCCGCTTCGACGGTGACCGAGATAGCCTGCTCGTAAGGCACGGTCTCTGGCACGTCAGGCGTTAGCGGTGGCTGCTCGGAATGTTGATCGTCGTTGCTCATGGTCTGCTTGCTCAGGCGCTGGTAAGGCCCATGACGCTGCGCACGCGGCTCATGGTCTGGTCGGCCAGGGCACGAGCACGCTCGGCGCCCTCCCGCAGAATGCGATCGATTTTATCTGGTTCGGCTTGCAAGGCTTCGGCACGGGCACGCATGGGTGCGAGCACCACTTCGATGCCTTCGGCCACTGCGTTCTTGCAATCGATGCAACCGATTCCCGCTGTGGTGCAGCCTTCAGTCACCCACTGCTTCTTGGCATCGTCGCTGTAGACCTCATGCAATTGCCAGACCGGGCAGTTTTTCGGATTGCCGACATCGGTTCGGCGCACACGCGCCGGATCGGTGGGCATTGCCTTGAGCTTCTTCACCACATCTTCCGGCTTTTCGCGCAGGCTGATGGTGTTGTTGTAGGACTTGGACATTTTCTGGCCATCGAGCCCCGGCATTTTGGAGGCTTTGGTCAACAACGCAGCCGGCTCGACCAGGATGGCTTTGCCGGAACCGACCAGCCAGCCCCAGAGCGATTCTTTATCACTGGTATTCAAAACATCGGCGCCAGTCAGAAAGGCTTCGGCTTGCACCAGCACCGCACGATCGCCGTCCTGCTGATAGCGCTGGCGCAGTTCCTTGAAGGGTTTGGCCGTGGGGCCAAGCTTTTTAAGGGCGGTGATAACTTCCTGCTCGAACTCCGGCGTCCGGCCGTACAAATGATTGAAACGACGGGCGACTTCGCGGGTGAGTTCGATGTGTGGCACCTGATCTTCGCCCACCGGCACATGGCGCGCATCGTAAACGAGGATGTCGGCCGATTGGAGCAGCGGGTAACCGAGAAAGCCGTAGGTCGACAGATCCTTGTGCGAGAGTTTTTCCTGTTGATCCTTGTAGGTCGGCACGCGTTCAAGCCAACCCAGCGGCGTCATCATCGACAGCAGCAGGTGCAGCTCGGCGTGTTGCAACACTTGCGATTGCTGGAAGATGATCGATTTTTCCGGATCCAGGCCAGCAGCAAGCCAGTCGACAACCATGTCGTGGCCAGCCTGTGCGATGTTTTGCGGCGCATCGTAGTTGGTGGTGAGCGCGTGCCAGTCGGCCACGAAGAACAGACACTCGTAGTCGTTCTGCAGGCGGACCCAGTTTTCAAGGACACCGTGATAGTGCCCCAGGTGCAGGCTACCCGTCGGGCGCATGCCGGAAAGTACGCGTTCAGCAGACATCAGAAACTCAGATAAAGAAAACAGTGGAAATCAGGTGCTTGACACTACTGACGATGGGATACACCCAGAAACCGAGGATGTTCGTAAAAATCAGCGCCAGCAGGATAAAGATGCCGTAGGGTTCGGTTTTGCCGTAGGCATGCGCCGTGGACGGGGGCAGCAAACTGAAGAGCACCCGGCCGCCATCCAGTGGCAGGAGCGGCAACAGATTCAGAGCCATCAGCATCAGGTTGATATTGACGCCGACGTAGGCCATGTTTTCGAGCGGCACACTGAAATAGTTGTCGGTAGAAAGACCGACTTTGAGCAGTACTGCCCAACCCAGCGCCATCAGGAGATTGACCCCGGGACCGGCGAGAGCGACCCAGCGCATGTCTTCGCGTGGGTGACGCAGGCGGCTGTAATCGACGGGTACAGGCTTGGCCCAGCCAAACAGAATGCCACCGACCAGCAAGGTCAGCGCGGGCACAACGATGGTGCCAACGAGGTCGATGTGGCGCACCGGATTGAGACTGATCCGCCCCATCTGATAGGCCGTCGGATCGCCAAAATAGCGCGCCACGTAACCATGCGCCGCTTCATGCAGCGTGATGGCAAAAATGATGGGGATGGCCGCAATGGCCAGGTAGGCAATATCAATATTCATAGGGCAACCGTTCGACTGCGATTCTAACAGAGGCCGCCCACCGCCCCGCCTGTTTTCAGACTTACGGACGGTATTTTAGGGAGCATCGAGGCCCAGCGGCGCCAGCGGTCCATGCCCGCGCCGGAGGACAGCGGGCGGCACGTCGCACAGATCGATGACCGTGGTTGGTTCGGTGCCGCACCAACCGCCCTCCACCACCAGATCCAGTTTTGGCTGCAGGCGCTCCTTGATCGACCAGCCGTCACTGAGTGGCGCGTCATCGCCGGGCAACATCAGTGTGGTGGTCAGCAGGGGCTCGCCCAGGGCTTCCAGAACGCCCAGCATGATCCGGTGATCGGGAATCCGCAGTCCCAGGGTTTTGCGCTTGGGGTGCAGGATCCGGCGGGGCAGCTCTTTGGTGCCTTCCAGCACGAAGGTATAGGCGCCCGGCGTCGCCAGCTTGAGCAGCCGGTACTGGGCATTGTCGACGCGGGCGTACTGACCAATATCCGAGAGATCCCGGCACATCAGCGTCATCAGGTGGTGATCGTCGATGCCGCGGATCTTGCGGATCTTGTCCAGCGCGGCGGCGTCGCCCAGATGGCAGGCCAGCGAATAACAGGAGTCGGTTGGCAAGGCAGCCACAGCGCCTTTGCGGAGCATGTCGGCCGTTTGTTCGAGCAAACGTGGCTGCGGATTGTCAGGATGTATATTAAAGTATTGTGTCACGTATAGCTTTTAATTATTTGATTTACCAGTTATTCCAGACAGGAATCACCCCCTCGGGCAGCGGCAGGCTCCGGCCTAGATCCACATAGCTCTCGTCGGGCCCGTGGAAGTCGGAACCCTGTGAGCCCATGAAGGCGTAGTGTCGCGCCTGACGGCCAAAGTGCGCGATCTGCTCGGGCGTATGACTGCCGGAAGCGACTTCGATGGCCTCCCCGCCCAGGTCACGAAACGCCTCGAAGAGCTGACCCAGTTCCTTATTGGACATCCGGTAACGGCCGGGATGAGCGATCACCGCAACGCCGCCGGCCGCCCGGATCCAGCCCAGCGCTTCGGCCAGCGACGGCCAGGGATGTGGCACATAACCGGGCTTGCCCGGCGTGAGATAACGATCGAAGACCTGTTTGACCTCACGACAGGCGCCCATCTCGACCAGGGCTCGGGCGAAATGTGCCCGCGAGACCAGTTCGGGGTTACCGACATAAGTCATGGTCGTGGCCAGAATGCCGTGAAAGCCGACTTTTTCCAGCTCGGCGGCAATCCGTTCGGCGCGATTGGCACGCCCGATGCGGATGCCGTCCAGCCCGGCCACCATCGCCGGGTTTTGCGGATCGACCTGTAAACCGACGATATGAACCGAATGGTCGTTCCACTCGACGGAGATTTCGGTGCCAGGAACCAGAGTCAGCCCCAAGGCAACCGCAGCAGCCTGGGCTTCCGGCAGACCAGACAGCCCATCGTGATCGGTCAACGCCAGCGTCGTCACCCCGTTGGCGTGCGCCCGTGCGACCACCTCGGCTGGCGGCAGCATGCCGTCAGAAGCCGTGGAGTGGCAATGTAAATCGTACTTGGGGGCGCTACTAACAAGATTCATGAATTCGGCTTTATGTGTCTGAGAGATCGGCATAAAATGCCCAATCGCCCATTTTACTGGATTGGCCAACGCCTATTACATCCTATGAGCCTTTATCAACTGGAAGACCGGATTCCCCAGATCGACCCGAGCGCCTGGGTCGCGCCCAGCGCGGTGCTGATTGGCTCAGTCGTCTGTGCCGAGGCGTCCTCGGTCTGGTGGAACGCTGTGCTGCGCGGCGATAACGAGCCCATCGTTATTGGTGCGCGCACCAACGTCCAGGATGGCTGCGTATTTCACACGGATCCGGGCGCGCCGCTGATCCTGGAAGCGGATGTAACCATCGGCCACAAGGTCATGCTGCATGGTTGCCGGATTGGCCGGGGCAGTCTCATCGGTATCGGCTCTACCATCCTTAACCACGCGGTGATTGGTGAACACAGTCTGGTGGGGGCCGGGACACTGATTCCCGAACGTAAGGTCTACCCGCCCCGCTCGCTGATCATGGGTACCCCGGGCAAAGTGGTGCGCGAACTGAGCGATGACGAAGTGGCCAGGCTGATCAACAGTGCCGCCCGTTACGCCCAGAACGCGGCGCGCTATCGCGATCACCTCACGCAGATCGACTAATCGATTAGCTCGGACCCTCGCCGGATCACCTTGAAGTTTGGCGGCAACCCCCCATATCTAATCCAGTTATCTTTTGAAAGTTTGCATGCTGCGCGAAACAGACCGCTTTGTCCGCTTCCACTTTCCCGAGCTCGCCATTCGCGGCGCCTGGGTGCATCTTGACGAGACCTACCGCGCACTCATTGCCGGACGCAACTATCCAGCGGCCGTGAGCCGGATGCTCGGCGAAATGGCCAGTGTGACCGCGCTGATGGCCGGCCAACTGAAGCACCCCGGACGCCTGACTTTCCAGATGCGCGACCCGGGTCCGATCAGTCTTTTGGTGATGGATTGCACCAACACGCTGGGGCTACGCGGCACGGCGCAATGGGACGCGACTTTTGCACCACAACTGCAGAACCCGGACTTCCAGTGCCTGAACACGTACGGCGACGAAGAAGACACGGCCAGCCGCCTGATGATGACGCTGGATGCGCAACAGTTCAGCACCCCCTGGCAAAGCTTTGTGCCGCTGGTCGGCCAATCGCTCTCGCAAGCTTTTGGTCACTATCTCACGCAATCCGAACAACAACCGACCCTGCTCACTTTAGCGGCCGACGATAGCCGGGCTGCCGCCCTATTTCTGCAGGCGATGCCGGGGGCCGACGAGGCCGATGCCGATGGCTGGAACCGGTTGACACATCTGTTTGGCACTCTGACCAATCATGAATTGCTGCAACTGGATCCGGCACCGTTACTGACGCGACTGTTTCCCGAGGAACTGATCAGCCTCGCGCCGGGCCAGGCCTTACACCACGCGGGCGAACGCAATTGGGACAAAGTCCGCAACATGGTGCGCGGCCTGGGCAAAGACGAAGTCGATGCGATTCTGCGTGAACATGGCGCGGTCGTCATTCACGACGAACTGAGCAATCAGGAATACCGGTTTAGCCCGGATGAAGCGCTGGCGCTCTTTGCCGCAGACAGCACAGAAGGACGTCAGGGGCAAACGCTGCACTAATGCAACCGCTGATCAATGGCGATCAGCGAGCACCTTGCCGGGGTTCATCAGCCCTTTGGGATCCAGCACATCTTTGAGTTTACGCATCAGGTCCAAACTCCCGGCCGGGGCGTGTTGCTCTAGCCATCCCGTTTTGAGTTGACCAATGCCATGTTCCGCGGCGATGCTCCCACCCAGCCGCGTGACAACCTCATAGACGATCTGATGGGCATCATCACTTTGTGCCAGGAGCACGGCATTCTGCGCCGCGTCGGCATACGACAGGTTGTAATGCAGGTTGCCATCGCCGATATGGCCGAAAACGATGATGCGGATACCCGGGAAACGTTGCTCGAGTGCCGCCGAGGCATCATTCACAAAGGCCGGAATATGCGAGATCGGCAAACTGATGTCGTGTTTGATCGAGATCCCTTCACGTTTCTGCGCCTCGGCCAGACCCTTGCGAATCGTCCATAGTGCCTGCTGTCCATCAGTATCGGTCACAATGACACCGCTGGCACAACCCTGCGCTGCGGACGCACGCTGCCAACCATCGAGCAAGCTTTCAAGAAACGCGGCGTCATGGGCGGCGACTTCGATCATCAGCGCCCAATGATTGGGGGACGGTGGCCAATGCACGCCAGCTGGCAGCGCAGCCTCGGGCAGATGGTGACGCACCAGCGCCAGCGTTGGTGCGGATATCAACTCGGCGGCCGTTTGCGAACCCGCAAACACGGATTGTGCCCGTTCGTGCGCCCGCACGGCGCTGTCGGTGTCGGGCAGATCCAGCCAGACCAGCGCGCGCGCCGACGCCTGCGGGTAAAGCTTCATGGTTGCCGCGGTGATCAGACCCAGTGTGCCCTCGGCGCCGATAAACCATTGCTTGAGATCGAAACCGGTGTTGTCTTTTCGTAAGCCACCGAGCTTCGACCAGATGGTTCCGTCGGGGAGCACGACTTCCAGCCCCAGACAGAGATCGCGCGTCATGCCATAGCGCAGCACCTGCAGACCGCCCGCGTTGGTGGCCAGTGTGCCACCGAGGGTGCTGCGGTGACCCGCACCCAATGTAAGCGGATAGAGTCGATCGACACTGTCGGCCGCCGCTTTCAGATCGTCGAGCGTGGCGCCCGCTTCGGCGGTGATGCTGAAGTTTCTGGCGTCGACATCGCGGATACGGTTGATGCGCGTCATGGCCACCACCACGGCACGACCAGACGTGTCTGGTGTGGCACCGCCACACAAGCCGGTATTACCGCCTTGCGGGACGATGGGCGTATTTGCAGCGACGCAGAGACGCACCACCTCGGCGACCTGGGCAGTGCTTTGCGGCAGGACGACTGCCAATGCGCGACCGTGGTATCGCCCACGCCAATCTGCAAGATAGCCCGCCTGCGTCGCCGGATCGGTGATGACCTGATCGACGCCGAGGCAGTCTTGCAATTGCGCGATCAGGGTCTGGCACATGTCAGTTAACTGCGATGGCGGTCAGCGGTTCGGCGTAGAGGTCGTGCTCGTCGGCGTCGACGATGCGCACGGCAATACGATCCCCTGGCGCGCAATCCGAAAAGCCCATGACCTGGATAACGCCATCGATATCGGGTGCTTCACGCCAGCTTCGGCCAATCGCGCCCTCGTCGTCGACATCATCGATAACAATGACCTCTTCCTGACCAATGCGTTGCGCTAGCTTGTCGGCCGAGATGTCGGACTGGAATTGCATCAGACGCATGCGGCGCGATTCCCGTTCCTCTTCAGGCACCGAATCGGGCAATGCATTGGCCGTCGCCCCATCGACCGATGAATAAGCAAAGGCGCCGACCCGGTCCAGCTGCGCGGCTTCGAGAAAACCGAGCAGCGCCTGGAAGTCGGCTTCGGTTTCACCGGGAAAGCCGGTAATGAAAGTTGACCGGATCACGAGTTCCGGACAGATCGCGCGCCAGGCTTCGATGCGCTTGAGGACGTTCTCGCTGGACGCCGGGCGCTTCATGGCTTTGAGAATGCGCGGGCTGGCATGCTGGAACGGAATATCCAGATACGGCAGGATCTTGCCTTCAGCCATCAGCGGAATGATGTCATCCACACTCGGGTACGGATACACATAATGCAGACGCACCCAGATACCGAATTCGCCCAATGCTTCGCATAAGGCCTTGAGCTGGGTTCTGACCGGACGACCCTCCCAGAAGCCCGTGCGGTACTTGACGTCCACGCCATAGGCGCTGGTGTCTTGCGAGATGACGAGCACTTCCTTGACGCCAGCCTTGGCCAATGTCTCCGCTTCTTTGAGCACGTCGCCAATCGGGCGCGACACGAGGTCACCGCGCAACGAGGGAATGATGCAGAAGGTGCAACGGTGGTTACAGCCCTCGGAAATCTTGAGATAGGCGTAGTGTTTCGGTGTAATGCGCACGCCTTGCGGGGGCACCAGATCGGTATACGGATCATGCGGCATCGGCAGATGCGAATGTACGACCGACATGACTTCTTCGAGCGCATGCGGACCGGTCACGGCCAGCACATCGGGGTGTGCGGTTTCAACCACCCCTTCGCGCGCACCCAGACAACCGGTGACGATAACTTTGCCATTTTCACGCAGCGCTTCGCCGATGGCATCCAGCGACTCTTCGACGGCAGAATCAATGAAGCCACAGGTATTCACAACGACCAGATCGGCGCCGGCATAATCGCCGACGACCTGATAGCCTTCGGCACGCAAGCGCGTGAGGATGCCTTCACTGTCGACCGTGGCTTTGGGGCAACCCAGGCTGACCATGCCCACTTTGGGCGGATGCTGTTTTGATGTCTTTGTTGTCATGGCATGTATTTTAGCAAGCGCGAACCCCGTAACCGGTGCCGAAGCACCAATTAAAAGGGCTCCCGCAGGAGCCCTCTGTCAAAGCTGCGCAGTCTGTACCGTCTACTTGTTACCGGCGATACCCTGGAACATATTGCGCGCCTGAGTCTGTATCTGCGATTGCATGTTCTGCACCATTTTCTGGCTCTGGTCCATGTAGGTCGACATCAGCGTCTGCATGGCCGGACCCTGGAAGTTCAGAAACTGTGACCACAGATCGCTACTGTTGCTGTTGCCCTGCATCTTTTTCTGGAAGTCGACAAAAGCCTTCATATTGGTTTCCAGATACTGACCCAGCACGGACTGCATGGCGTTACCGTAAAAACGGATCATTTGCGAAAGCACTTCGCTGCTGAAAATCGGCACACCACCACTTTCCTCTTCCAGAATAATCTGAAGCAGGATGGCACGGGTCAGGTCATCGCCCGTTTTGGCGTCAACCACGGTAAAGTTTTCGTGCTGCAGCACGAGCTCTTTGATATCGGCCAGCGTGATGTAAGCGCTCGTACGGGTATCGTACAAACGGCGATTCGGATACTTTTTGATCAAGCGTTGCGTTTCAGTCATGCGATGGCCTTGGACAAAATTCTTGAAGTTGCAGTCTGAACCGGTCTTTTACATTGCCGATTTTGCAATGCATTATAAAACTAAAAGCCCTGCCGAGTAAACGCGACAGGGCTTTTAAATCAACGGGATGCAATCAGCATATTGCATCCCGGGTATCCAGGATTACTGGTAGTACAAACCACCGTTGATGTTCATCGTGGCGCCGGTAATGAACCCAGCCAGATCCGACGACAGATACACGGCGAGACCGGCGATTTCTTCCGGCTTGGCCAGACGCTTCATCGGCACGCTGTCAACGATGCCTTGCAGAATGTCTTCACGAATCGCCATGACCATCTTGGTGGCAACATAACCCGGGGCGATGGCGTTAACGGTCACACCCTTGGTGGCCATTTCAGCGGCCAGCGCCTTGGTGAAGCCGATCACACCGGCCTTGGCAGCCGAGTAGTTGGTCTGGCCGGCCTGACCCTTGACCCCATTGACCGATGCGATATTAATGACACGACCCCAACCTTTTTCAGCCATTTTGGCGGCGAACGGGTTAGTGACATTGAATACGCTGTTCAGGTTGGTGTTGATAACCGCATTCCACTGGCCTGCGTCCATCTTGGTGAAGAACTTGTCGCGGGTGATACCGGCATTATTGATCAGGACATCGACGATGCCACCCGCCAGCTTTTCGGCTTCGGCAGCGGCGGCCACACACGATTCATAGCTGCTTACATCGCAAGGAACCGTGATGAAATTGGTGAAACCTTCTGCTTTCTGCTCAGCCAGCCAGGCTTCCTTATCGTCAAATTCCGGATGGTAAGCGGCGACGACTTTGTAGCCTGCTTTGTCGAAAGCCTGACAGAAGGCGGTACCAAGGCCACCCATGGCGCCGGTGACGAATGCGATGTGCTGAGACATTTGAAGGTCCTTTCGGAGGAGTAATCTGGGACAGCCCGAGGGCGAACGACATGAATAACCGATTCGGGCCTAAGTTTATCCGGTCTTATGGCGCACCGCAACAATTGTTTCTAAAATACATCGCGCCCAAGTACGTGCTCACCATAAAAACATTAAAAATCAGCGGGTTTTGACGTAACGCCCCGGCGCAGGTTCAATCGGCGGGTATGGCTGGTTACCTAGCAACTTGGGCGCGGATTGGACACCGCCCTTATGTGACTCGAGCCAGACCGACCAATCCTGCCACCAGCTTCCCGGTTTTTCCTGCGCGGTGGCAAACCAGTGCATTGCATCACCCTTCTGGTTGCCATCCACCCAGTAGCTGCGACGATTCTTGCTGGCCGGATTGATGACACCGGCGATATGACCGCTGGCGCCCAGCACGAAACGGTGGGGCCCCGGCAGCAGTCGCGTCACAAGATAGGCGGTCTGCCAGGGCACGATGTGATCTTCACGCGCGGCAAACAGGTAGGTCGGTGCCCCGATCTGCCCCAGATCGACCGACTGACCACAAAGTTTCAGTTCGCCCGGAATTCGTAGCTTATTTTCGAGATAGGTATGACGTAGATACCAGCAGGCCATCGGACCCGGTAAACCCGTGGAATCGGCGTTCCAGTAAAGAATATCGAACGGCGGCGGTGTGTTGCCCAACAGGTAGTTGCCGGCAATATACGGCCAGATCAAGTCGTTCGGGCGCAGCGAGGAGAACATGGTCGCCAGTTCGCGCCCTTCAAGCAGCCCCCCTTGCCCAATAGCTGCCTCGCGGGTAGCCACCGAGGGTTCGTCGACGAAGATGTCGATATCACCCGTGTCGGCAAAATCGAGCATGGTGGTGAGCAGCGTCAACGAAGCCGCCGGCTGCTCACCGCGCGCGGCGAGGACTGCCAGCGCAGAGGACAACAGCGTGCCACCAATGCAGAAGCCCAGCATGTTCATCGTTTGGCTGCCTGTGATGGCCTGCACGACGGGAATAGCGGCAAAGGGACCCAGTTCGAGATAGTTTTCCCAGGTACGTTTCGTGTCTTCCGGACCGGGGTTCTTCCAGGAAATCAAAAACACCGTATGCCCGGCTTCGACCGCAAAGCGCACCAGCGAAGATTCGGGCTGCAAATCCATGATGTAGAAGCGGTTGATACACGGCGGTGTGATCAGTAATGGCCGCTTGCCGACCTGAGGGGTTAGCGCCTGGTACTGAATCAGCTGAATGAGTTCATTTTCAAAAACCACAGCGCCTTCGGTGGTCGCCAGATTTTTTCCTACTTCAAAGGCGCTTTCATCGGTCGTGCTGATGCGGCCTTTGGCCAAGTCCTTCAACAGGTTATTGATGCCTTCGGTAATCGATTTGCCTTCGGTGGCGAGTGCCTTCTGGATAACCTCGGGGTTGGTTGCCGCAAAATTGCTGGGCGACAGCGCGTCGATGAACTGCCCCGTGAGAAAACGGATGCGTGCCGCGTCCTTGGCATTCTCGGTGGGCAGGGTTTCGGCCAGCCGGCTCAAAAACCGGCTATTGAGTAGGTAAGCCTGACGCATGTAGTCATAGACGGGGCTCGACGACCAGGCCTGAGAGGAAAAACGCTTGTCCTTGAGCACTTCTGGCACGGCCGGCATCGACACCTCCCCCTGTCGCTGCTGGAGCATCTGATCCCACAACGCCTTATGCGTCGCCATAAGTTCTGCAACCAGGGGTTGCATCTTGTCGACCTGCGGCGAGATGACGGCCATGGGTCCTGTGACATCCGCTGGCATCTTGTCCTGCAAAAACCTCGTAAACGTCTGCGTCATCATTTCAATCTGTTTTGGCAGATCGGCAATGCCCTGCATACCGGGCCAGAACGGGGTGTGAAAGTTCATCATGCGTGATTACCTCCGATCAACCACTGAACCACTTGTATCGACAAGACACCCGAGAGAATCATGCCGATTTGTAGCAAGGTCGCCTTGATCTCGGCCCGTTTATGCAAGCCTGGAATCAGATCGGCTACCGAGACATAAATCAGGCTGGCAGCAGCCACCGCCAGCAGGAATGGGACCCAGACTTCCATGCCGGAAAATAACAGATAGGCAAGGACTGCACCGGCAAGTGTGGTGATACTGGCCAGCAGATTGAGCAACACCGCTTTGACACGACTAAACCCGGCGTGGATGAGGATGACGAAGTCGCCGGTTTCCTGCGGGATTTCGTGCGCGATGATGGCGACCGCCGTCACGATGCCGATCTCGATCCCCCCCATGAAAGCTGCTGCGATCAGAATACCGTCGACGAAATTGTGGATGGCATCGCCGACCAGAATCAGCCAGCCGGAGGCACGCGGACTATGGGCATGCGCCGGATGCTCGTGCGCCTCGCAATGATGTTCGTGGCAGTGCCGCCACAGCACCAGCTTTTCCAGCAGAAAGAAAAAGAGGATGCCGCCGAGTACCGTGAGCAGGACCGCGTCGATATTGCCCGAATGTTCCAGGGCATGCGGCAACAGATCAAGAAACACGGCGCCGAGCATGGCGCCAATGGCATAGGAGACCATCACGGGCACGATGCGCGGGTGCGTCGCTAGCGAGGCGAGCAGCGACACTCCCGTACTGGCCAGCGACCCGGCGAGGCACATCAGAATGATCCAGGTCAGCGGCGAAAAACTCATGGGATGTCTTGGGGAAAATCAGTCAGGGTCGTCATTATAGGGCGTGATCATTCCAGCCAGATCAACGAGGCCATGCGGCCGGTGACCCTTTCTCGCCGAAACGAATAGAAGCGATCCGTCAGCGTATAGGTACATAGTTCGCTTCGGGCAATATTCTCAACGCCGCGCGTGCGCAGGACCTGCGTGGCCAAAGCCGACAGATCGGCAAGATACTTGCCGGCGGACGTTGGATGCGGGCAAAAAGAGGCGCTATGCGCCTTATCCCGCCGGACGAAGGCATCAACAACGTCCTGCCCGACTTCGAATGCAGTTGACCCGATCGCAGGCCCCAGCCACACCGACAAATCAGACGGCCTCACTCCGGGCACCCGCGTCATCACATCGATCAATTGCTCGACAACGCCCTCGGCCAAACCGCGCCAACCCGCGTGTGCCGCACCGATCACACGCGCCTGTTGATCGGCCACCAGCACCGGCAGGCAATCGGCCGTCATGATCGTGCACGCAACACCAGAGCAGGCGGTCATGGCGGCATCGGCATCGGGCATGGCTGAAGGCACGTCATTCAATTCCAGTACCCGTGTGCCATGGACCTGTCGCATCCAGACGGGCGTAACGCCGACAGCATCAATCAGGGTCTGCCGATTTGCCGTGACACGGGCGATATCGTCACCGACATGATCCCCCAGGTTGAATCCGCCATAGGGTTGCGCACCCTGCCCACATTCGGTCTGCAAGGCCTTGACGCCCGCCGGCAAATCCCAGTCGGGCACAAACGCGGGGATCTGGGCAGATGCGCCGATAAAGGCCATGCTCAGGCGTCCGCCGCCAGATCGCGGAGATCTTCGAGCAAGACCGCCATATCAGCGGGCGCTTGCGTTGTCCATTTCATGGGTTCACCGGTCGTTGGATGGATAAGGCCCAGCTGTCGCGCGTGAAGCGCCTGCCGTTCAAATTGCGCGGCTGGCGCGGGCAAGGGGTGACGTCGTCCACCCAGATAGGTCTCATCGCCGACCAGCGGGTGGCCAAGGTGCGCCATATGTACGCGAATCTGGTGCGTGCGCCCCGTCTCCAG
>VEQD01000013.1:26422-33135 GCA_018883385.1 Rhodocyclaceae bacterium
ACGATGCCGGCGCGCGGCAACTGTGCGAACACCGGGTCGTAGGCCAGCAGACCATTGAGCAGGGTACCCTGCCAGTTGCCGGCCGCCGGATGGACCACCAGACCCGGCGGCTTGTTGATGACCAGAATCTGATCGTCTTCATAGACGATCGGCAGATCCATGGGTTCTGGCTGGAACTGCCCGGCTTGGGCATCGGTCAGCAGCTGATCGACGCGGACGCGCAGTTCTTCTCCACCGTGGATCTTATATTTGGGCTCCAGAATGGTTTGACCGTCGACGTCGACCCGGCCGGCTTTGACCCACTGCTGCAAACGATTACGAGAATGTTCCGGCAGCATGTCGGCCAGTACCTGATCGAGGCGGCCACCATCCGCCGCAACAAGGCTCACAGCCCCCTGCGTGGTATCATCACCAGTGTTGTCATCCAGATCCTCCAGGGCTTCTGGGGACAGTTCTTCGATGCGTTTGACAGGTTCGGACTGCGTTTTCATGAGGCATAGTCTAGCGGTTATCCGCGCTGTCGACCATTTCAACTGAGACACCATCATCTGCATGTTTCATCGTTTCTTCCGTGCACTGATTACCGGATTACCTGTGAGAACTGCCCTCGTTGGCGGTTTAGCCGTGCTGGTGTTATCCGGCCTGTCCGGCTGCGCCCTGTTTCAGGAAGACACGGACCCGACCAAAGGCTGGTCAGCGAACAAGCTGTACACAACGGCCAAGGAGTCCCTGGAAGAAGGCAACTACGAACAGGCTGTCAAATATTACGAAAAGCTCGAAGCCCGCTACCCTTACGGCACTTACGCGCAGCAGGCACAGATCGAAACGGCCTACGCGCATTACAAGGCCAACGAGCCGGCAGAGGCCAACGCAGCGGCAGATCGCTTCATCAAACTGCACCCTAATCACCCGAATCTGGATTATGTGTACTACCTCAAGGGCATGATCGGGTTCAATGAAGATCTGGGTTACGGCGGCTATGTGATGCAGCAGGATCCGACCGAACGCGACCCCAAGAGCATGCGCGAGTCCTTTCTGGCTTTTCGTTATCTCTACGACAATTTCCCGAACAGCAAATATCGTGACGATGCCGCCAAGCGCATGATCTATCTGGTCAACGCGCTGGCCTCGCATCAATTGCATGTGGCCAACTTTTACGTTCGCCGCGGCGCGTGGTTGGCGGCGGCGAACCGAGCGCAGGATGTCGTCCGGTATTACCCCGACGCACCGGCCGTTGAAGAGGCACTCGCCGTGATGGCCTACAGCTATGGCCAGCTGGCCTTACCTGATCTGCAAGCCGATAGCGACCGTATTCTGCGCAAGAACTACCCGAATAGTCGCTTCCTGACCGAAGGTATTCACCGGAGCAAACCCTGGTATCAGTTGTACTGACACCCGTCTCTACTACTGTGCCCTGAAGGTGTCGCGCATCTGGCGCAAACGGGCAAAGACATCGACATCGGTTGCCTCCTGATCGACGACGGCCGATGACCTCAAGGCCACCTGATCACAGCGAAGAAACGGGTTGGTGGCACACTCCTCCCCCAGCGTCAGCGGCACAGTCGGCGCCCCCACGTTTCGCAACAGATGAATGGTCTTGGCGCGTGCCAAGAGCGCGGGGTTCTGCGGATCAACTGCCAGCGCAAAAGCCAAGTTCAAGAGCGTGTACTCATGGGCACAGTAAATGCGGGTCTCCATCGGGAGACGGCGTATCTGAGTCAAGGCCGCATGCATTTGCGCGGCGGTTCCCTCGAACAGACGGCCGCAGCCCAGCCCGAACAACAAATCGCCACAAAATAATGCCGGGGTAGATGTTGTAGCGCCGGCAACGTACGCCAGATGCCCCCGCGTGTGCCCGGGCACCGACAACACATCGACCGGTTGTCCGCCAAATCGCAGAGACTCACCGCCGCTAAGGGAATGCGTGACGCCCGAAATGGCCTCTGACGACGGACCATAGACGATCGCCGGTTTTGCAGACGATTGCCGAACAATCCAGTCACAGAGTTCGGCGACACCCCCCGTGTGATCGGCATGGTGATGGGTGAGCCAGATCTGTTGTGGCACGATCCCACGACCAAGGCAGTACGCAATGACGGGCGCTGCATCCCCGGGATCGACCACCGCAACACGACTTTCGGCAGATTGACCGGGGTTCGATTCAATGACCCAGATATAGTTGTCGTTAAATGCCGGCAAACCGGTCACTGCAAAACCGGCGTGTTCAGTCGGCTGAAAGCCCCGAGTGCCCGGCGATGGGGTGTGCGTCATGAAGGTCGGTCCGGCAGAGTAGAATAGGCTTCCGATTTTGCCTACGCCCAGCAGGATGTCAAACACCCCTTCCCCATCGATCGTCAACGCGCAGGCTGAGTGGTTTCTCACACCGGCGGGGCGTTATGTGGCGCAATGGTCTCTGGAGACGGCTGATAGCCTGTTACTCGATGTGTTTGGCCTGCAGGCCGCGCAAATAGGCTGCGAGACGCTGGACTTTCTCGCCCATAACCGCATCCAGCACCGCTTTCGCTGCGCCGCGCCCGACGGGTCGATCATTCGAAGCGGCAACACACCGATTGGGCTGCTGACGGATGCTGCCGCTCTTCCCTTCGAATCCGACAGCCTGGATCTGGTTGTCCTGCCATTTCTGCTCGAGTTTCACAACAACCCGCACCAGGTGCTGCGTGAAGCCCGGCGTGTTTTGCGCCCGGAAGGGCAATTGCTGGTTATTGGCTTCAATCCCCTATCGCTCTGGGGGCTTCGCAACAGCATCAGCCATGCGTTCTCACCGGGCAAGACGGCTTTCCCCTGGCCCGGCCATTATCTGGGCATGATTCGTCTCAAGGACTGGCTGAAGTTACTGGATTTCGAGGTGGCACGGGGTCGCTTTGGGTGTTATGCCCCGCCCTGTCGTAATGAAAAAACCCTCAATCACCTACAGTGGCTGGAAAACGCCGGCGACCGCTGGTGGGGCTTTGCCGGAGCCTGCTATGCCCTGACTTCGATCAAACGTATTCCAGGGATGACGCTGCTCACACCCAGCTGGTTAAGTGCCGAGAAAAAGCTTGCTGCCAAAGCCTCCCTGGTCGCTGAACAACACATCCCTAAGTCATAACGAACGCGCAATGATCACATCCGACAGCAACATCATTCGTCTCTACACCGACGGCGCCTGCCGCGGCAATCCCGGCCCTGGCGGCTGGGGTGTGTTGTTGCGCTATCGCGACCATGAAAAGACGCTGCATGGCGGTGAACTGGCGACCACGAACAACCGGATGGAGTTGATGGCGGTGATCGCCGGTCTGGGCGCACTCAAGAACAATACCGACTCCCCGGTGGAAATCCACACTGACTCCAAGTATGTGCAACAGGGAATGCAATCCTGGATTCACGGGTGGAAGCGAAACGGCTGGAAGACCGCCGACAAGAAGCCAGTCAAGAACGCCGATCTCTGGCAACAGCTGGATGCGCTAGCGGGCAACTTCAATGTGTCGTGGCACTGGGTCAAGGGACATGCCGGCCACCCGGAAAACGAGCGCGCCGACGCCCTGGCCAATCGCGGCATTGACGAGCTGCAAACCCTGTAAAATTAACGCACAACCCCAAAAAACATTATGCGCCAGATCATTCTCGATACCGAAACCACCGGCCTGGATCCCCGTCAGGGTCATCGCATTATCGAAGTCGCCGGCGTCGAGGTCGTCAATCGTCGACTGACCAACCGGCATTTTCACCAGTACATCAATCCGGATCGCGATATCGACGAAGGCGCACAAGCCGTTCACGGCATCTCGCGCGAATTTCTGGCGGACAAACCACGCTTCGCCGATGTGATCGATCGCTTTCTGGATTTTATCGACGGTGCTGAACTCGTCATTCACAATGCACCGTTCGACGTGGGCTTTCTCAATGCCGAGCTCGATCTTCTGGGCAAACCGGCGATCACGACCTTTTGTGAGCGCGTGACCGATACGCTGAAAATGGCGCGTGACAACTATCCGGGCAAACGCAATAGTCTGGACGCCTTGTGCGAACGACTGGAAATCGATAACTCGCACCGCAACCTGCACGGCGCCTTACTTGACGCCGAACTCCTGGCCGAGGTGTATCTGATGATGACCCGGGGCCAGGACGGCCTCTCCATGGTTTTTGAAGACTCCGCGCAGACGATCGCGTTCAAGCGGGATGGTGCAAGCCTGAGCCAATTGAAAGCGATTGTCGCCAGCGATGCCGAACTTCTGGCGCACCAACAGGTATTGGAACAGATCCAGAAGGAATCCGGCGGCAAGTGCGTCTGGCTGAATCAGCCCACCCCGTAGTTTTCAACAATCCTCCCTCACGCTTAGCGCACCCCGTGCCGCTTGCGGTCGCGCCACATACTGGTTTGCCATGCCTCTGATCATCGAAGAACAAATCGCCACCGAGCTCAACGTCAAAACAGCTCAGGTATTGGCCGCCATCCAGCTTTTAGATGAGGGGTCCACTGTGCCCTTCATCGCGCGTTATCGGAAAGAAGCCACCGGCGGTTTGGACGATACCCAACTCCGTCACCTGGAAGAACGCCTGATCTACCTGCGCGAGCTGGAGGCGCGGCGCAAAAGTATCCTCGCGTCGATCGAAGAACAGGGCAAACTCACACCGGAACTCAAGGCCGAAATCGAGACTGCTGAAACCAAACAGCGACTGGAGGATCTGTATCTGCCCTTCAAGCAGAAGCGCCGCACTAAGGCACAGATCGCCCGTGAAGCGGGGATCGAACCCTTAGCCGACGCGCTGCTCCAGAACCCGGAGCTCAACCCGGAAAGCGAAGCCGAAAAATTCTTGAATGCCGATGCCGGCTTTGCCGAAAACAAAGCCGTACTGGATGGTGCACGTCAGATTCTGATGGAACGCTTCGCCGAAGACCCGGAGCTGGTCGGCCAGTTGCGGGAATATCTCACAGAACACGGCATGGTGCGTTCTAAAGTCATTGAAGGTAAGGAAACCGAGGGGGCCAAGTTTCGCGACTGGTTCGATTTTCATGAGCCGCTCAACGCCATGCCCTCGCATCGCGCCCTGGCCTTACTCCGAGGGCGTAACGAGGGTTTTCTGCAAGTCTCTCTGGTCCTCGATAGCGAGCTCGACCAGGAGACGCCGAGCAACACGCCGAACCCTTGCGAACAACGCATCGCCCACCGTTTTGGCATCCAGCAGCTGAATCGCCCCGCCGACAAATGGCTCAATGACACCGTGCGCTGGACCTGGCGGGTCAAGCTGGCGCTGCATCTGGAACTCGATCTGGTGAGTCAGCTGCGCGAACGCGCCGAAGATGAAGCCATTCGTATCTTCGGCAAGAACCTCAAGGATCTACTGCTCGCCGCGCCTGCCGGTCAGCATGTGACCATGGGAATCGACCCGGGGATCCGTACCGGTTGCAAAATCGCCGTGGTCGACACCACCGGCAAATTACTGGCAACCGAGACGATCTACCCGCACGAGCCACGCCGCGACTGGGCCGGCAGCATGACCACCATTGCCGCCCTGGCCAAACGATTTCATGTCACCCTCGTGGCGATTGGTAATGGCACCGCGAGTCGTGAATCCGACAAGCTCGTCGTCGATGTGATGAAACAGTTTCCGGAACTCAAGCTTGCCAAGATGGTCGTATCCGAGGCGGGTGCTTCGGTTTATTCGGCCTCCGAACTCGCAGCACGTGAGTTTCCAGAACTGGACGTCTCTTTACGTGGCGCTGTGTCCATCGCACGCCGTCTGCAAGATCCGTTGGCGGAACTGGTCAAGATCGAACCCAAGTCGATCGGTGTTGGGCAGTATCAGCACGATGTATCCCAACTCAAGCTGGCGCGAAGCCTGGATGCAGTGGTGGAAGACTGCGTCAACGCCGTCGGCGTCGACGTCAATACTGCCTCCGCCCCGCTGCTCACCCGCATTTCCGGTCTCAACGCGGGTCTGGCCAGCAACATCGTCAATTACCGCGACACCCACGGCGCTTTCAAGACTCGTGCCGAACTGCTCAGCGTCCCACGTCTGGGTGACAAGACTTTCGAACAGGCGGCTGGCTTCCTGCGCATTCGTGGTGGCGAAAACCCACTCGATACTTCATCGGTTCACCCGGAGGCCTACCCGGTCGTTGAAAAGATCCTCGGAGACATCAAGCTGCCAATCAAAGACGTGATGGGCAACAACAACGTGCTGCGCTCGCTTTCTGCGAGCAAATATACCGATGACCGCTTTGGCCTGCCCACCGTAGAGGACATCTTCAAGGAACTGGAAAAACCCGGACGCGATCCACGACCGGAATTCAAAACTGCGATCTTCGCCGAAGGTGTCCACGACGTGAAGGATCTGGTGCCGGGCATGCTGCTCGAAGGCGTGGTCACTAACGTGGCGGCCTTTGGGGCATTCGTCGACATCGGGGTACATCAGGATGGCCTGGTACACATCTCGGCGCTTTCCGATACCTATGTCAAAGACCCGCATGATGTGGTCAAGGCGGGTCAGGTGGTGCGTGTCAAAGTGCTGGAAGTCGATCTACCGCGTAAGCGCATCGCACTCACCATGCGTCTGACCGATGAGACTTCCCCAAAACGCGAACGCCATCAGGAGCATTCCAGCGCCGCCAGCAACCGCCCGGCGCAACCACGGCCACAGACTTCACATAAACCACAGCGACAAAGCGCACCGCCGCCTAATAACGCCATGGCCGCTGCATTCGCCAAACT
>VEQD01000073.1 GCA_018883385.1 Rhodocyclaceae bacterium
ATGACCTTTGCACACTTCCCTGAAGTCAACCACATCAAGGCTGGCCTTCTGTTCGTGATGCACAATAGTTTCATGGACGAGGAATACCACCGCGACGACATCCCGAAACTGTGGAAATTTTTTGAACCTGACCTTGCAAGACTTGACCTTTCGTACAATAATGAAAGTTGGCAACCGAACCCTACCCCTCTGTGCGGCTGGTGTCCGGTGAATACCTGTCCGCACTACAAGGAACGTAGATAATGCCGTACGTTAACAAGCCCCGCCCATACAAGAAAGAGTATGAGCAAGAGAAAGCCCGTGGTGAGCATGAACGCCGTATGGAACGGCAACGCGCTCGTCGTGCGCTGGATAAGAAACTTCCTGACCACAACGGCAACGGCAAAGCTGACGCTCGTGAAGGTAAGGACGTAGCCCATAAGAAAGCCCTAGACAAGGGTGGCTCCAACAAGGACGGCACGTACATCGCTACTGCCGCCAAGAACCGATCATTCAAACGAGACTCCAAGGGTAACCTCGTGTCTGAAACAAGCAAGAAGGAACGCAAGAAGAAGTAATTGTTCCACACCCCTGACCACCGTTAGGCATGAGTGGGTGGCAGGGGCGGCGACTCGCTCCCGTAAACCATGCCAGCTGAGAGGCGCGAAGCACGATGCTTCTCCTTGGCGTATGACTCAGCCGACTTACCCCCGTAAGGGGTCCCGTCAATAATTCAGTTGAGGTTAGTTGTGGAAATAGTAGAAAACATGGCTGTGCGCTTCAAGCTTCCTACGCACCAAGTGCCATTCATTACGGAATACCTAGACCGTGCTGAGATTCTCAGCGACGACGGCCAAGAAGCTGACGTGCTGGTGTACTGGGGCATCAAAGAGATGCAACACCTAGCCAAATTCTGTGACGCAAAAATCCCATCTCCGATGGTCAAGGAATACACTTGGCCCGGTTTCTTTACCCCATTCAAGCACCAGAAAACTACCGCAGCGTTTCTGTCGCTATATGACCGCGCCTTCTGCTTCAATGAGGCAGGTACAGGCAAGACTTCCTCTGTGATCTGGGCTGCTGACTACCTGATAAACCAAGGACTCGTTAAGCGGGTTCTGGTGATCTGCCCCCTGTCGATTATGTATTCCGCATGGCAAGCTGACATCTTCAAGACAGCCATGCACCGGACTGTGGCGGTGGCTCACGGTGATGCTAACCGCCGTAAGAAAGTAATCAACGGTGACTACGACTTTGTAATCATCAACTTTGACGGTGTCGGCATCGTGCAGGACGACATCGCAAACGGCGGCTTTGATCTGATCGTCGTTGATGAAGCTAATGCCTATAAGTCTACAACTACCAAGCGCTGGAAGACCCTAGCCAAGATGCTCAAGCCGTCCACTAAGCTGTGGATGATGACAGGTACGCCAGCCTCGCAGTCTCCAGAGGATGCGTTCGGCTTAGCGCGATTGGTCTCCCCACGGAATGTACCGAAGTTCAAGACCGCATGGCGGGATAAAGTCATGATGCAGGTTAGCCGTTTTAAGTGGGTGCCCAGACCAACATCAAAGACCGATGTGTTTAATGCACTGCAGCCAGCCATCCGGTTCGAGAAAGCGCAGTGCCTTGACCTGCCGCCCGTGGTCTACCAGACCCGTGAGGTTCCGCTTACCCCGCAGGTTCGCAGGTACTACCAGAGCATTAAAGATCAGATGCTTATTGAAGCAGCCGGTGAGCAGATCAGTGCGGTCAACGCCGCAGCCAAGCTGACCAAGCTGTTACAGATTTCGGGAGGGGCTGTCTATACAGATACCCGGGAAGTGGTGGAGTTCGATGTATCTCCACGACTAAACGCCCTAATGGAGGTCATGGATGAGACGGAACACAAGGT
>VEQD01000074.1 GCA_018883385.1 Rhodocyclaceae bacterium
AGCAGGATACGTTACGAATACGTTTTGCGTACCGCTGCTGAAGTTTGTCAAAGAGCCACTGTTGGATGAAGCAAGAACAGTCGTTCGCGCCAACGTGCCTGTACCTACCGTACCAATGCCTACTTCCCAGTTGGCACCCGTTTGGTCAGCAATCGTGTAGTAGCAGGTGTTAGAGCTACCAATGGCCGCTGCAAAGGTACGAAACCCTGTAACAGCCCCAAGTAATGTAACAGTGCCTGTACCCGGTGAGGTACAAGTTTCCTGTACGCGATCAGCTAATACGAGTGCCATGATCTAACTCCAGAGATTAGGCGATACGGAGGATGGCGTTGGATGCGTCTGCAGTTGGGAACACAATGGTAAACGTACCATTAGTCGAGGTCTTATCGCCGCCAAACGACAGAACTGCAACGCAAGCATTGCTTTGCGAAGAGTTGTAAATCATGGCACCGGCAGCGGTAATCGTTGCGCTGGCCCACGAAGCGTTGGAGAACGACAGATATGCAGTAGTACCCGACGAGGTCGGAACTTGCGAAATCGTCAGCGTCTGACCGCCAGTCGTGTAGTTGGTACCCGACGACGACACTTCACCAGTAGCGGTGTAGGCGGTAGTCGAGGCATCCAGCGAAGCCGACGAGGTGTACAGAGCGATTTTGAAGGTATCAGCAGCGGTGGATGCGCGAACAACACCGGTACCGAAGTTGTGGATACCGTCAAGGATTTGCACCTTGAACGATGTAGCCATTGCTTGAGTAATTGCCATTTTAAAACTCCTAAGTTAAAGCACAGGGACGCGAACTTGACCGTCGCGGTATGCACTACGACGGTCCTTACCATCGCCAAGTACTTTGAGGAGGGCCAAGGATTCTTGGTATTTCTGCTCGTAGTAATTGACCATGTCTTGCTCGCCCTTCTGGAAGATGACAGCTTCACGAAGCGCACCATACAAAAGGACGGTTTCAAAATTGTCACCCAACCACGACGTACCGGTTGGGTTGTTAATACTGTTTACGGTCATGGTAAAACCAGACCCGCTGCCGCCAATATCGGAAGCAGCTGCTGATAGCACGTTACCCGCTTGGTACAAGGACCCACCGTTTCTAAGGATCACCTCAGTAACAGCCCCGCCAGTCACAATAATCGTAGCGGTTGCGTAAAGGCCAGTACCCCCAGTCAGGTTGATACCGTTATAGGTGCCGTCTACATAGCCAGAGCCAGCAGTAGTAATGCTGTAGCTACCAATAACGCCTTTAACGATAGATACGGGATAGTAGTAATAGTGCAGTTCTGCTTGGTAACTAGAGTCTGGCGTCGGGCCGATGATGTAGGTATCCGGATCCCACTGCGCATAATATTTAGGCACGCCAGTGTCACTAGCGCTGGGGTAAGCCTGACGGATAAAGTTTACGTCCTTATCAATCAGGTACTCGTAGTTACCGTTGCCGTCGATGACAGCAAGCGAAAATGACGCTAGGTAGTCCGTGGGTAACCCCATGTACTTATCCCCGTTAGTGAAGCTACCGATCACGTTCTTACGGATGGCAGGTAGCTGAACGGCGTTGTAGATCCGCTCTTCAGCAAGCTGGACAAAGTTTGGAATGTTATAGACGAAGACCTGCTCCGTCGATTCCGCGTAGTCCTGAATTGCCTGCGAGAGTTGATCGTAGTTCATGGTTAACCCATCTTACCGCTGATCTTTTTGCCTTTGGTAGCAGCACCAGCACCACGCATGACACCTGTGCCGTACGGGTTAATTTCTGGGTAGCTCTTAGTGTGGTTACCTACACTAATGCGTACGTCATCCAGAGTGCTGCCTTTGCTGTACACGTCGCTCGGATTAACTTCTTTGTACCGAGCAGCGTATGAGCTAGC
>VEQD01000075.1 GCA_018883385.1 Rhodocyclaceae bacterium
GGGTTCTCAGCATGTTTGTTTGCAGCTCATAATGATCACTGTGATTGCTCAGCCATGCAATACTACTGAAATCTCAGAAAGTTGTGGGGGAGAGATTTTGTGAACAAATTGGCAATGGCATTACTCCTATGCCTCATTTCTGCAACAGGATTTGCAGCACAAGACGGTCACGCCTCTGGCAAGCGAAACTACGCAGAGATGCTTGCACGCGGCGAAGTCAGAATGGCGGTACCTTACGACAGAACATTATATGTAGATGGCAAGAGCCAGAAGCTTGGCGCATCACCATTCATTGAGATTTATTTGGGAAAGTTTCTTACGGCCAAGTATAAGAAGAATATCCGAATCACGCTCGTGCCAACCGTGCAGGGCCAACTGGTGAATGCGATCGATAGCGGGCAGGCTGATTTTGCACACGGTTTTATCGATGAGTATGGGTCCACAATCGATAATTCCAAATACATCGTCTTTCCACGCTTGCGCCATGAAAGACACGTGCTCGTCTCAAATATATCGGAAGCACCTATTTCTAGCCTGATTGATGTTTCTGGTGCAACTGTGTGTCTGGGACGGCAGACTGAGGCGCCAATCTTTAATGAACTGAATAACACACTACAAAAATCTGGAAAAAAACCGATTCATGTATACAAAGATCGGTTGGTTCTGGACGATGAAGATCTACTGCAGATGCTCAACGATGGTTTGGTTCCGCATGTTTATGTGGCTCTCTGGAAAGCCAATCTCTGGAAGCCATTGCTTAAGAATGTTCGTATCAATGATGAAACAATCTCACCCGGTAACGCAACAGAAGGCGTCATTGTTGGAAGTCTGAACAAGAGTCTTTCAGACGATATTTTGGAATTTGTCGATAGCCCGTTTCTTGAAGCTGCGCTGAATAATTTCCGTACGAGTGATTTTAAATATCGCGAGCACGCGCTTAAAAACCCCACTGAACCTCGCGAGTGGGCACGGTATGTCGCGATGAAGCCCATTTTTGAGCAATATGCCCCAGAGAGTCGGTTGGACCCTCTGTTCCTGGCGGCTCTCGGATTTCAAGAAACCATGCTCAATCAAAGTCTGGTCAGCCCGATGGGTGCCATTGGTGTGATGCAACTACTGCCGGCAACAGGTGCATCAATGAAAGCGGGGGATATTCATCAGTTAGAACCAAATATCCATGCTGGCGCAAAGTACATGAGCTCCTTGCTCTACAGCATGTCGATCAATGATGAATTTACAGTCATGGAACGGGCTTTCTTTGCCACAGCTGCATATAACGCTGGTCCCAACAACATCCGCAAAGCCCGTGATCAGGCTGCCAAGGCAGGGTTCAACCCCAACAAATGGTTTTTGAACGTGGAAATGGTTGCCGCACAGATGATGGGGCTTGAAACATTCTTCTACGTTCGGAACGTCTATAAGTACTTTGTTGCTTATGACGTGCGCCAGAGAAAGTTAGATCTGGATCAAGCTGAGAAAATCAGAGTTGAATCTAAGTAAATTCGCGGTAAGTGCCTGACGGAATTCGGTGATGTAATGGACATTTTTTGACCTACATCAATTATTTGGTCTATTTTAACCTTGTAGTTTGTTTTCAAAGGCGCAGAATGAATCATGGACCTCATCAAGAGGCATGGGGGAGGCAGTTTGAGCTACATGATTCAGGTGTGCATACCGCCTTATTTTGAGTGGGTGTGCGTGGAAGTCGGCACCAAAGCACTGCAAGAAATCAAACGCCAGGTGACCCATATCAAGTCAATCTACCCAGATTATTTGGTGCGTGCTTTTGATGTCATGAGCGCAAAGACCCTGGTTGTAGCTTAGTCCTGCTAGGAGTTTGT
>VEQD01000076.1 GCA_018883385.1 Rhodocyclaceae bacterium
TCGATCTCGGCCTGGATTGCGCGCTTGAGCGGCCGCGCCCCGAATACCGGGTCGAAACCGGCATCGGCAATGCGATCCAGCGCCGCATCCGAGACCTCCAATGACATATCCATGGCGGCCAGACGTTTCTCGAGATACTTCAGCTGAATACGGGCAATGTCGCGGATATTCTTCTCGTCCAACGAATGGAAGACGATCACGTCATCGATTCGGTTGATGAACTCCGGACGGAAGAAGGTCTTCACCTCCGCCATCACGGCCAGCTTGATGACACCGTAATCGTCACCGGCCATCTGCTGGATCATCTGGCTGCCCAGGTTAGAGGTCATCACAATCACCGTGTTACGGAAGTCGACCGTGCGACCCTGACCATCGGTCAGGCGGCCATCGTCCAGCACCTGCAGCAGCACGTTGAACACATCCGGATGGGCCTTCTCGACTTCGTCAAGCAGGATCACGCTGTACGGGTTGCGGCGAACGGCTTCGGTCAGATAACCGCCCTCGTCGTAACCGACATACCCCGGCGGCGCGCCGATCAGACGGGCGACCGAATGCTTCTCCATGAACTCGCTCATGTCGAGGCGGATCAGATGATCCTGCGAGTCGAACAGGAATTCGGCCAAGGCCTTGGTGAGTTCCGTCTTACCCACGCCCGTCGGGCCCAGGAATAGGAAGGAACCGTAGGGACGGTTCGGGTCCGACAGACCGGCGCGCGAACGGCGGATGGTTTCCGAGACCAGACGCACGGCTTCATTCTGACCAATCACACGGTTGTGCAGATAGCTTTCCATCTGCAGCAGCTTGGCACGCTCGCCTTCCATCATCTTGGAGACGGGGATGCCGGTCGCACGCGAGACAACTTCGGCAATCTCTTCGGCGCCGACTTCGGTGCGCAGCAGCTTGTGCTTGGCAGCTTCGGCATTGGCGGCGTCGCCTTTGCTTTCGGCGGCTTTCAACTTGGCTTCGAGTTCGGGCAGCTTGCCGTACTGCAACTCGGCCAGTTTGTCGAACTGACCCTTACGTTGCAGCTCGGCCATTTGCAGACGCAGCTTCTCGATCTCTTCGCGGATGTGGGCCGACCCCTGCAGCGTCGATTTCTCGGCGCGCCAGATTTCATCCAGGTCGGCGTATTCCTTGCCCAGCGTATTGATCTCTTCTTCGATCAGCGCCAGACGCTTTTGCGAGGCTTCGTCCTTTTCCTTCTTGACCGCTTCACGCTCAATCTTGAGCTGGATCAGACGACGGTCGAGTTTATCCATCTGCTCCGGCTTGGAGTCGATTTCCATCTTGATCTTGGCAGCCGCTTCGTCGATGAGGTCGATCGCCTTATCCGGCAAGAAGCGGTCCGTAATGTAACGGTGCGAAAGTTCGGCCGCGGCCACAATGGCCGGGTCGGTGATCTCAACGCCGTGGTGCACTTCGTAGCGCTCCTGCAGACCGCGCAGAATGGCAATGGTCGATTCGACCGAGGGTTCTTCGACCAGGACTTTCTGGAAGCGGCGCTCCAGTGCGGCGTCTTTTTCGACGTACTTGCGGTATTCGTCCAGCGTGGTGGCGCCAATACAGTGCAGCTCACCGCGAGCCAGCGCAGGCTTCAGCATATTGCCGGCATCCATAGCGCCTTCGGCCTTACCGGCACCGACCATGGTGTGGATTTCGTCGATGAAGAGAATGATCTTGCCTTCTTCGGCGGCAATATCCTTGAGCACGGCCTTCAGACGCTCTTCAAATTCACCACGGTATTTGGCACCGGCCAATAGCGCGGCCATGTCGAGCGACAGCACCTTTTTACCCTTGAGGGTTTCCGGCACTTCCTCGTCAATAATGCGTTGCGCCAGCCC
>VEQD01000077.1 GCA_018883385.1 Rhodocyclaceae bacterium
GTCGTCAGCATCTAAGCGTGGCGATGGCTGTGCTATTCGTGGTAAGACCAAAGGCCGGATGGTGTAATCATGAGAGCCTCTCGTGGGATGGGGGCTATCGCCCCCTCTAAGATGCCAAACAAAGCCAAGAAGGTTATCCGCAAGGACAACCCGAACGTGGTTGAAGAGTATGCTAAGGGTGGCTGGATTAAGGACGCTATCAAGAAACCGGGTGCGCTGCATAAGCAGCTTGGCGTGCCGGAAGGCAAAAAGATTCCAGCAAAGAAACTTGCCGCAGCAGCTAAGAAACCGGGTAAACTCGGCCAAAGAGCGCGATTGGCGGAAACTTTAAAAAAGATGAAGTGATGGCATACAAAGATCGGGACGTTCGCCGTAGCAAAGCGCGTGCGTACACAGCAGCATATAGGGCTGCAAAAAAAGAACAGAGGGCATTGCTCCCTGTTGAACCCCGATTTTGTACTTTGTGTGGTGTAGACATATCAGCTAAACGAGCTGACGCGCGTTTCTGCAGTAGAGAGCATAAACGAAGGTTCTCCGATAAGCAGCGGGACTACGCAGCGGAATATGCACGTAATTCTACGCATAAACGCACTAAAGCTTTGCAGTACTACTACGCAGATATAGAAGCGTCACGCGCTAAACAGTTGCAACGACAGAAACGTAACCCGACGATATTCGCAGTAAATACAGCAAAACGACGCGCAGCAAAACTAAAGAGGACACCCACATGGCTTACGGAAGATGAGTTGTGGATGATTTCTCAGGCGTATTCTATTGCTTCGGTCCGCACTAAAATGTTTGGCTTTGCTTGGCACGTTGACCATATAGTCCCATTACAAGGCGAAGCTGTATCTGGACTGCACGTGCCTTGGAACTTGCAGGTAATACCGGGGCGAGATAATATCGCTAAAAACAATGCTTTTGAGGTGGCGTAATGGCAAATCCTATAAGTAAGACAACAAAGGGAAAAAATAGGCATTACCTAAGCACTAAAGAAGGCGCGGGTATGACCGCCGCTGGGCGTAAAGCCTATAATGCAAAAACTGGCTCTAACCTCAAAGCTCCAGCACCTAACCCGAAAACAGAGAAAGACGCTGCACGGCGCAAGTCATTCTGTGCCAGAATGTCAGGTATGCCCGGCCCGATGAAAGACGAGAAGGGCCGTCCGACCCGCAAAGCGGCGTCGCTCAAGCGATGGAACTGTAAATAATGGCTACTACTTCGGGAACCTCAGTATTTAACCTAGATCTGTCAGATCTAGTTGAAGAAGCGTTTGAGCGTTGTGGTACAGAACTACGCTCCGGCTACGACCTGCGTACAGCTCGACGTAGTCTGAATCTGCTGACTATTGAGTGGGCTAACCGAGGCATTAACCTGTGGACTATTGAGCAGGGGCAGATCCTGATGAACAGCTATCAGGCCATTTACCCACTGCCCGTAGACACCATTGACCTGCTGGACCAAGTTATCCGCACCAACAACGGCTCTCAGTCAAATCAGGTTGATATCAACATCACCCGCATTTCTGAGTCTACCTATTCAACTATCCCTAATAAGAATACTAATGGACGCCCTATTCAAGTTTGGATTAATCGCCAAACAGGTCTTTCCCCGTCTGTTGCTAGTACGACTTTGGATGGAGGTATTAGTAGCACTGACACTACTATTACCCTTACAGATGCTTCAAACCTGCCTATCGCGGGTTTCGTCACTATTGGATCGGAAACTATCGGCTACCAGAACATCGTTGGCAATCAGATCGTCAATGCTTGGCGTGGGCAAAACGGGACTACTGCGGCAGCTCATCTTACTGGCGCTTCGGTAACTAACAGTAA
>VEQD01000014.1 GCA_018883385.1 Rhodocyclaceae bacterium
GGGGGCGGCCTCTCGAATAACTGCGGGTCTCACCAATTCGAAACAGTGCAAAAGAATCTGCAGAAAGTTTGCTCGCTTGCCGCGCCTGTTCAAAGACCTGAGGGGGTTGATCCAGAGACTCGTCGCTGAGTCCATCAAACGTGCCCCAGTGAATACCTATGGCCTTCTTTGCGCGAATCTTTTGGTAGACCTCGATGGCTTCATGCGGATCGACGTGTGCTCGTTTCATAAACCAACGGGGTTCATATACGCCGATGGGGATCGCCGCGAGATCAAATCCCCCATGAGAGCGTGCAATATCGTCGATATCGGGTGAATAGGCCAAATCGCCGGCAAACCAGAATCGAAACTGCGGGTGCTCGATCGCCCAGCTACCCCAGAGCGTCTTGTTACGATCAAATGGCGAGCGTGCCGCCCAGTGTTGAACCGCTAAAAAGCGAATAGTCATGAGCTGGCTCTTGCCCGCCAGGGTCCGTGTTTCATCCCAATCCATAGCAATTACATTGGGCGACCCACCGTCCGCCCGAGTACCAGGGACATGCTCGACAAACCACGCATCCACCCCCAGTGGCACATAAAAAATCGGCGCGTCACCGGTCTGTTGTGCCAGACGTCGCACAGTCTCCAGATCCAGATGATCATAGTGATTATGTGAGATAAATACGGCGTCAATATGCGGCAGTGAATCAAAAGGAATGCCGGGTGGCTGCGCGCGTTTGGGCCCCAGTGGGGGAACCGGAGACGCATACTCGGCATAGACGGGATCAAAGAGGAAGTTCTTGCCGTCAATTTGGTAAAGCAGGCTGGAGTGCCCGATCCAGGTGACTTGCGCATCTCCCTGCGGGGCCCTTAACCGAGCCTCGTTGACAGGTGTTTGTGGCGTAGGCGTCTTTGCAGGCTTGGGCAGGCCCTCCGTCAGGCGTGTCCACTGCCAGCTGAGAAAGTTCTGACTGTGCGACAAATCAGCATAGCGATTAACGAAGCGTCCGTCGGCATCCCGCTCGGACCCTGCCCAAGTGATCGGGGTGTGGCCCCCGAATAGGGTCGCCAAGGCCAGCCAGAAAATATAGGGGCGATGCATCACGCTGCGTGCCTGCCAGATCCCTTCAAAATCTTATAAAACTGGAGCGTTAAGCTCATCAGCCCTCTGGCGTGCCTTCGACCGTGCAATGGCGTGTTGATGCCTGAGTGCCGCTTGAACCGACATAATACAGGCAAGTTGATAAGCTGCTTCAATATCAAGCAGCGGCGTGCCGGGTGTCTTTTGTGGTGCGAAAAACTAACCTCGGCGCCGGGGGCGGCATTCAGGCGCTGCCCCGGGGAACATCAGTCGAACAATGTCCCTGCTACGACAACTCCAAGACCTGAGCCATTTGTTTTGAGCGTTCATGCAGGAGATTGGTGCCCGCTTTAGTCAGAGTCAGTTGCTTGGCTCGTTTGTCGTTCTTGCTGATTGATACGTTGATGAACCCACGATTACCCAAGGTCATAACCTTTCGTTGAACAGTGGGACCGGTGCCAAAAAACATACATTGAACAAGGTCCGTAATCTTGACCGGGTGGTTGGAGACCTCCTCCACATGAATATAGGCCAACATCTCCTCGCAGCCATCAAAGTCGGGATCATCCGCTTGTTTTCGCGCCATCGTTAAGGCGTTTAACCACTGTGCGAAGGGTATGGGTTTTGTCATGTTGATTTCCTAATCGAAGTTTTGCTCATCATAATTTATGGGATGTGGTGTGCAAAACCAAATTCGAGAGTTGCGTTAAAGCGTTGACTCTTTCTATGCGTCATCTTTGATCCATAAATTTTATGGCCTACTCTTTAACGCTCAATCGACTAAGGAGTGGCGGCATGGGAAGCATGGGTTTTGTCTCGCAATTGAACCCCAAACGAATCTTTCAATACGGGCAGGAATACATTGACAAGAAACTGAAGCGGTTTAAGCCCAACAAAAAAAAGGGTGCGTTGGTCTGCAAAAATTGCGGTGTCTTTCAAATAGGTGGGCGTTGGACGTGGGATGCGAGGCCATTGTTTCCCAAAAAGATCGTCTGTCCCGCCTGTCAGCAGGGTTTAGAAAGTCGCCCAGCGGGTGTACTTGTGCTTGATGGAGACAAATATCGCAAGCACCTTATCGATATCACCGCCCTGATGAAGCATTTCGAAATCGTCGAGAAGCGAGAGCATCCGCTTTCAAGGATCATGGATATCAGCACACAAGGCAAGCTCATCACCGTGCGTACGACATCGACAAAGATTGTTCAGTCATTGGCGGATATGGTTCAAAGGTCGTTTGGCGCCACGACCATCAGGCGAGACGTTGATGCTTGCGGCGCAGTGACTATTGAAATGGTCGAGTAAATCTGTAAACAGGTTTACGGATTAAAGGCAGATGCGTCAATCACTTAGCATTTCCACAATTAAAACATTGCTAATAACACCTCAATGAATATATTGGCATCTCTTGAATAAATCTGGTATAGAAATGAAACATCCTGCGGTAATCGCAATGAAGGCGATCCAAATCTTTAACCATCTTCCCAGTCAGACCCTGGAGTTGATATCCCGGAAGTGCGATTTGTGCTCGTACCGGCCAAATGGTTTGATCTTTTCAGAGAATGCCAAGGCGAACAGAGTGGGTTTTATCGTCTCTGGGTTTGTCAAACTGATGCGTGGCGACCGAAAACTCCCTCTGGTAACAGAAAAAGATTCCGAACTGGGCCATGTCTCAGATAAGCAGATGCTGGTCGATCTCCTTGGCCCTGGGGATTCGTTGGGCGCTGCTTGTGCGTTATTGGGCGACTTGTATTCAAGTTCGGCAATCGCCATAACGCCGTGTAACGTCGCTTTCTTGAGCGCGGATGCCTTTGTTTCAATGCTGCATCAAATTGACGGCCTGTCTGAGCGGGTGATGCAATCGCTCGCCAAGAGTCTGGTCGAGTCGGAAAAGCACGCACAGATCATGAATGGCGACTTGAAAACAAGGGTGATGACCATAAGAAGGCGATGCTCGCACTTGGGAATCGATGTGGATCAGTGGCTTTCCAACGCAGAGGTCGCACGAATGGCAGGGGCGACCCGGGTGGCGGTAAGCCAAATTATGAGCCGAGAAAAACGCAGTCAAACAACGCGGATGTAAGTCTTAATCATGTAAAGGATTTGACGCTCGTTTGCTATCGCTTTTGTATTTGGCATGCCTTGTACATACATTGAAGCATGGAACTTAGGTGCCATGCTTGTTGATCAATTTGTACAGTTAAAGAGGTTTGTCATGAAAGTAAGTCGCTATACGCCAATTGAAGATTTTTTTAAGGGGTTCTGGATTAATCCGATGGAATTTTCCTTTGCGGCACAGCCCATGGATACGGAAATTAGGGAGAGTGAGTCATCGTACTTCGTAGATGTCGATCTTCCGGGTATTCACAAAGAGGATATTGATGTCAGTATTCAAGGGCGCCGCGTAAGCATCAACGCCAACAGGAAAGAGTGGCAAGAAGAATCGGATGCAAAACTCATCAAGACTGAAATGCGCTACGGTAAGGTTTATCGGCAGTTCGAAATGGAACACGAGATGACTGAAGAGGGTGCGGAGGCAAAGTTCGAAGAGGGCGTATTGCACGTCGTCTTGCCCAAGAAAAACGGGCTACCCGCAAAGCTTCTCTCAATCAGATAGTCACGCTCAAGGCGTGAACGTATGCAAACCATGTGTGAGCGTGGTTTGCATTTTTTATATTTGACTCAGTTAATGAAAAATGAACTCAATTTACACGGACACAGAAAAGGCACTGCTATGCGACTACTTCAATATTCAACGGCCAACCGCCTTACAACAACTGAATCTCTATAAAAATGATCATGTGACCGTACTACTGGATGATCAGGAGTTGCCAGAGATCGAGCTGGCAAGTGCAGTGGGTCAAATCGCACTCAATGGCCACTGCTCAGACAACAGCTTTCTTAAGAAAGGTGTTACAGCACCCAGGAAGAATGGGGATCATGAGGTTTTAATACCCCGGCTTCTCTTTACCATTCGATGGCCTGATAGCTTTATGGATGATGCATGGACAGAGTCATATTACATCACGTTCTTTCCGGGGTTTGACCGTTACGTGGTGACAGCAAGCCAGTCGCCAAACGAGACTTTTGATCTTGACGAGGTCGCCATCGGCTGGCGCTACGCAGGAGAGCCAAGATTGAAGATTGCAGAGGACATCATCACGCAGAGTTGGCAAGAGCTACATGGCAAGCTCAGTGGTGGTGCGTGGCAGTCCGTAGAAAAATCTGGTTTGGTTTCTATGAACGAGGCTTGCATGTGGCGCAATCATGTCTGGCGGTTCTTGTTAAATTGAGCGCGTCATATCCGACATTATCAAGCCGATCACTCGATCGGCTTTTTAGTTGGCATCGTCAAAGCATTGACACACCGTTGGCTGACAGAACTTTTTTGGCTTCTATAGTGAGTAATGAGTTGTCGACATCGTGTTGGTGGCTCGTAATCTTAACTTTGGAGTTCAAAATGAAATTCAAGAAACTTATCGCTGTAACGGTCATGTCGCTGACTGCTGGCGTTGCGCTTGCCTCTAACAATCACATGCCACAGCCGCAGATTTCGGCACCGAAAATCGACTCGAACATGGCCATTTCTGGCGGTTTTGCTGGTGGCGCCACCATGAACAATGCAGCCCTAGAAGTTAACTACACTTCCCTGAGCGGTTCGCTGATGACCAGCCCGCAGCTGAATGTCGGTACCGAAACGGCCACTCAGGGTGGTGGTACTGCAATCAGCACTGGCCCTGGTTCGGCCGTGTTCTCTGTTGGTAGCTTTGCTGCTGCCGGCGTGAACAACATTACTTTGCCAACGATTCAACACCTGCATTTCTAATTTGGGTGGTTGCTGGGTAGTTGCATAGCCAGCAAATCGATCGGTAAGTGAGGGGTTCCTTTAGGGGATTCCCCTCACTTTTGCAAAGGGGTGTTATGAAAACAAATTATCACGTGTGCGCGGTCGCATTGCTTTTGGCGTTCGGAAGTTCAATGGCTTCTGCGCAGACTTCAACGTCAAGCGCTGCGTCTACCGCGACGTCTGGCGCATTAAATAATGCAGGTAATACCCAGGGTATTACCTTCAACTCCACAGGGGCTTCGGGCATTAATTATTCTGGCAGCTACAGTGTCAAGTCGACGGGAGCTGCCGTGTTGCCTGGTTTTTCGGGGTCATTCAGTAGTGATTATTGCGGTGCCACTGCTGGTATTGCAGGCGGGGGTATGGGTTTCGCCTTTTCTGCTGGAGCGCCCGTCATTGATCAGTCTTGTGTGATGTTGCGTACGTTTGAGCGATCAATGCAAGCCGCCGCGGCAATGCAACAAGTCGATCCGGCAGTCTCACGCGAATTGCGTAATGCATCGCTAGAGATACTGGCCGAGATCAATCCGAAGATTCGGGCAATTTTCCAGAAGCGCAATTTAGTGCCAAAAGACGAGTTAGCGCTGCGTGAAAGCCAGCCCTATTTGGAGTATCAGAATAACCAGTGGGTACAACGATGAGTAAGCCGAACCTTTATTCGACGGCGCTTGCGTTAATGCTCGCAATCAGTGCACAACATGCGCAAAGCGCTCCGGAAGTAAACAACGCCGCGGCAATACGCTATATCAGCGGTGGTGTTGGTGATGAAGATCTTGACATGCTTCAGACAGAGCAGGTGAATCATCGGCTAAAAATGGTTTTTACGACATTGGACGGCAGCTTCCTTGCCGATGTGGCCGTACTGGTACTGGATCGGAATAAGAACACCTTAATTCAAGCCAAGTCAGAAGGGCCGGTCATGCTTCTTGATCTGCCCAACGGCACGTACCAGGTTCAGGCAACGTACGCGCTTGAAACGATTAGCCGTGACGTTGTGTCACAGCCTAATAGGCTGAGTACGGTTTATTTCAGATTCGGAAATTAATGGTTTATCCCTGGGGTATTAAATGAATTCGATGTATACCGATGTTGAACATGCATTCCTCTGCGACTATTTTGGTGTCGAACGTCCGCGATCACTTATTAATATTGATACGTACGATCAATCGGCAGGCGATGGTGTCGCGCTTCTTAACGAGAGTAGTTACCCCGGGGTTAATTTGGCCAGTGGCGTCGCCCGACTTGCCTTAAGCAGGCTTGAGGTATTGGGTCGGGGCTGGGTGGAGGAAAATAGGTCTGCCCACGAATTAACAAGCGGGTTTGTGCGCGACGGATATGACGGGCTGTACGATATTGATCTTTACCCCTTATATCTCTTTGGTGTTGATTGGGCTATCCCGAGTGATTATGACCATTTCCCGGAATATTATTACCTAACCTGGTTTCCGGAATTTGACCGGTATGTCGTCACGGCTTCGGTGAGTTCAAAGGAGCGCTATGGAGTCAGCGATTTTGCGATTGGTTGGAATTCAGCCTCAAACAAGCGCATTGATCTCTGTCACCACATCATAGGGACTTACTGGGAGGATGTTCACAAGCCATTTAACGGATACGGGTGGGGCAAGGTCCTTTCTTCGGGATTAGTGCCAGAACATTTGGCTAGTGAGTGGCGTTCAGAGCTTTGGCCGTTGAGCACTGAATACGGACCGATCGTGGGCTCAATGTTGGCAGGTGAACAGGGGGCGCAACATGTCCATTGAGTGTTTGCTCCTAAAGCCAATGGGGTCAGGGGGTATGGAAAGAAATGAGAAACCCACGCCGACGACAATAGAAACCGATACCAGTCACCTCGTCAATGAGAGATGTGCACTTTCAACCCGAAAGCCTGCTGGCTCGAAAAAGAAACCAATGTTCAACCCAACATCAAAGCGGGGTTGAGCATGGAATATTTAAGAGTTGGGTTTTTGTGGGGGTTTGTGTTTGCAACGATTCATGCGGGGTGGGCATTGATTGTTGCTCAGAATTACGGGCAGCCATTGATTGATTTTCTACTGAAGATTCATTTCTTGAGCAATCCATTTGTTGTACAGGTGTTCGATATGACCTTGGCCTACGCCCTGGTGGGGATCTCTGGAGCGCTGGGTCTGATTGCGGGCACGGCTTTTTCGATGCTGTGGGATTTGATTGGTGACTCAGAACCACGTGAAAGCAGGGAACATAATGACTAATCAAATGGCGATGAACGCTCCTGGCCATACCCGTATTCCTGACATCATACGTCGGATGGCTGAAGTTTCCGGCATTGGATTTAGCGGAGAGCGCCCTTGGGATATCAAGATCAATGATCATATGTTCTACGATTCAGTGATGAGGGATGGCTCTTTAGGTCTGGGCGAGACCTACATGCTTGGTCATTGGGATTGTGACCGACTTGATGAGTTTTTTACCAGAGTCCTGCGGGTTGACCTGGATAAGCAGATCTTGAGTTTGACCCCGTTTAAAAGTCTCATGGAATATCTGCGCCATAAGTTGACAAACCTTCAATCCATCAGCCGGTCGAATCAGGTAGCGCTGGCGCATTATGACGTAGGTGCAGATGTATTCAGGGCAATGCTTGACCCGACAATGAGCTACTCCTGTGGGTATTGGGCAAACGCGAGGACATTAGATGAAGCGCAAATCGCAAAGCTGGATCTCGTATGCCGAAAATTAGAACTCAAAGCGGGTGACAGGCTCCTGGATATCGGCTGTGGCTGGGGTGGCTTGGCAGCGTATGCAGCAGAGCGATATGGCGCACAGGTGACCGGGGTTACGGTGTCGCGTGAACAATATGCCTATGCGCAGCATCGATATGCTCACCTGCCAGTCAATTTCCTATTGATGGATTATCGATGTCTTGATGGGGAATTCGATAAGATCGCTTCTGTGGGCATGTTTGAGCATGTGGGTCAGAAAAATTATCGGCATTTCTTAGACAAGATCAATGCCTTGCTGGAACCAGACGGACTTGCGCTATTGCACACGATCGGCACGCACGAATCCGTGAGGCATACGGATACGTGGATAGATCGGTATATTTTTCCGAATGGTCGTATACCAACCGCCAGGGAAATCATGAACGTATTGTCCGATGATTTCATCATCGAAGATTGGCACAACTTCGGACAAGATTACGACAGAACATTAATGATTTGGTCAGAGCGCTTTGATGCTGCCTGGCCGGGGCTCTCATCAAAATACGACGAGCGCTTCTACCGCATGTGGCACTACTACCTGATGAGTTGTGCTGCATTTTTTAGATCCAGACAGGGGCAGTTGTGGCAATTAGTCCTGAGTAAACGTGAGCGATCCTGTGGCTATCGATCGGTTCGTTAAGGTGCTGGCATTGCGGAATTTTGGCGCCTAATCGAAGAAATATTTACGTCCCCCCCCCCCCTTATTTCCCTATAAATATGCTATATGCTATGACTATAGCAACTTTATAGGAGTGGGTTGTGCATCAAATGTGCAGGCCGAGCTCGGTTGTATTAAAGATGTTTGACACCTTCCAGTCTTTATCGGAAATGGAGTTGCAGAGTCTTTCCGAATTTTCTAAATTTGTGGACGCCAAGCCCGGCCAGGTTATTGTCGCGCAGGGATGTCAATCTGATTTTGTGTTTTTTATCCTGACCGGGGTTGCAAAACTGACGAGAAATGTAAATTCTGCTGCAGTGGACGATTCCAGCTTGACGGAGGTGGTCGTGCAAATATTTGTTCCTGGCGACGCTATTGGTGATGCAGGTGTTTTTCAAAACGTCATTTTCAAAGCAACCGTCAGGGCGGTTACCCCATGCCAGCTGCTCGCTGTCGAAAAATCAAAGATCCAGGCACTCGCCAAATCAAATATGGCGGTTTTAGCAAGCCTCTATAACCGCACATCGAAAAAATTCTTTAAATCCGTTGAGTGTGCCGATTACGCTTACGGCAGAGTTATCAAGCGCATCGAAAAATTAGCATTCGAATTCAAAAAGATTGGGCTCGATCTCTACAAACACCTCTCTAAGGCAGAAATCGCGAGAATGCTTGGCGCTTCGAGGGTGGCTGTCAGCAACTGCCTAAGTTTGCATAATAGATCAGACAACAAGCATTAGCGCTTTAGCTGATGATTTGGTCGGAACTGGCCGCGGGGGCAATTTGAGTTCTCTGGGTTTATGAGCCAAGCTGGCTCAGATGCCATGTTTCATTAATGCTTTTAATTTGAAACGCGCCATCTGCAAATTCGACTTCGTTAATGCAGCACGGATCCTGTTTGATGGCCCAGTACTTCGAAAGCGGCAGCCCGAGCATATGCAAGATCAGCACGCGGTTGACACTATCGTGGCTCACCATGACGACGGTTTTTCCTTCGTATTCTCTCAGGATCTTTCCAAGCGCCTGCGTCACCCGGACTAGAACCTGTTGTAGCGATTCACCCTCGGGCATCTGCATCTGGTCAGGATGCTTCTTCCAAGTTGAAAATGCATCCGGCGCGTTTTGACGAACCTCATCGTGGGTTTTCCATTGCCACGCACCATAATCGATGTCGCAAAGCTCGGGGAGAATCTGGCTGCTGACATCACAAGCACTTGCAATGGATTCACCTGTTGCAATACAGCGTCCAAGAGAGCTTGTAAACACCATTTCGGGCGCTGCACTTTGTTTGACCCTTGCTGCAGTCAATAGACGTTGTTTTTCACCTAGGGTAGATAGGGGGATTTCAGCACGGCCGCGAAATCGCTCAGGTTGAATGCCATCTACGTGGCCGTGCCGAACCAATATAATTCTGGTAGCCATACATCAGATCCTTAAGTACTATTTTGCGAAATAGTCGTATTTTAATTTGAGACTACGCTTTTTTGAAAGCGGCGGGTCACGATGGAGCACATGGCATGGACAAGATGCATTTCACACGAATGGATCAGGGTACAAAAGAAGATTTCGAGCTTCTGAAAGAGGTTCATGAGCGCTCGCTTCAGGCATTGCCAGATCTACTTTATCGAATTTTAGAGGAAGTCGGCAACGATAATTTCTACAACATCAGCCGTAAGGATCATTGTCTTCAGGCTGCAACACGTGCGCTTCGTGATAACCGGGATGAAGAGTATGTTGTTGTGACGTTGTTTCACGATATCTGCGAAGCCTTGGGGCCGTTCAATCATGGCGAAGTTGTCGCATCGATTTTGCGTCCCTTTATCAGCAGAAATAATTACTGGATGCTCGCAAACCATGGGCTGTTTCAAACTTACTATTACGGAAAGTATCTCGGGCTTGATCCCAACGCCCGTGAGCAATACAAGGATGACCCCGCTTACGAGCAGACGGTTGAGTTTTGTGCAAAGTACGATCAGGTTTCTTTTGACCCCGACTATAAAAGTGAGCCCTTATCAACATTTGACCCAATGGTTCGGAGAGTGCTCAACAAAACGTGGACTCCACCCAGTCGTAGTGCCTAAAAGTAGCGCCGTGATATGAGCATCAAATTTTCCGACCGTCTTTTAGATGAACTGCCGGACGCACTCATCGTGGCCGATTTAAAGGGGGTTATCAGGGTCTGGAATACTCGCGCAGAGGAACTCTTTAAATTTTCAAAGGCTGCCGTGATTGGAGAAAGCCTCGATTTAATAATCCCTGAAAATTTAAGGAAGTCACACTGGGCAGGTTTCTGTAGAGCCATCTCAAGTGGCAAAGTTAAGTTCAACGGCAAACCTGTGAGAACAAAAGCACTCTTAGGCGATGGCGGATTGAGTTATGTAAATATAACGTTTTCGTTATCGCATGACGAAGAGGGAAACACAATCGGCGTTGCCGCACTTGCTAGAGTAGCACCCAAGGAATAAGATAGCCCCCAAGGAATGGGTTGCGCGTGGCGCTAGTTTGAGGGCCGCCATTAATCGATTGCACACAGCTAGTCGTGTCAACTTGTAACGTTACATATATACGGTTGAATTGACCGATTAATACTGCTTTTGAGCAACCCCCTTAAAAAGGCGAGGATTCACAAATATTCTATTGCATTTCTGCAGGAGTCAATTGAATAGCATCAATGAAAAGTCCATCTGCAATTTCTTTGAACTCTTTATTGTATGGTTCTGGACTTGTAACTTGCTGCCCATTCTTCATTATCCGGACGCGAAGAATCGTTTCTGACAGTTTAGGGTAGTTTCCGTCAAGTGAGTAATCCATGACAATGCCTGTTTTCATGTCATAGTGTAGTCTCCCCCTGAAGTAAGACACGAATTAGTGGAATTTTCTGTTGGTAATGGCAAGATGACTAACAGGAGGTTTCGATGCGTAAATCAAAGTTCAGCGAGAGCCAGATCGTGGCAATTCTCAAAGAAGCCGATAGTGGGATACCGGTTGCCGAGGTTCTGAGAAACCACGGTATTAGTGCTGCCACGTTCTATAAGTGGCGATCCAAATATGGTGGCCTGGAAGCGTCTGAGCTCAAACGGATCAAAGAGTTGGAACAGCAGCTCGCCGAGTTCAAAGCGATCGTTGCCGACCTCACCCTTGAGAACAAAGGCATGCGAGGGCTCCTTGCAAAAAAGCTCTGACGCCCGTCAAAAAACGGGCGGCAGTGGATTATCTGGTTCAGGAAGAACAACTGACGGTGAAACAGGCCTGTTCCTGTGTGGCCTTGTCTCGGGCTTCCTATTACCGGAAACCGGTGGACCTGGCCATCAAGGATGCTCCGGTCATTGATGCGCTCAATAGCATCATTGCCAAGCATGGCCGCTGGGGCTTTGGACTCTGTTTCGACCGGCTCAGGAATCAGGGATATCCCTGGAACCACAAGAAAGTCTGGCGGGTTTACAAGGACATGAAGCTCAACATGCCCCGGAGAACCAAGAAACGGCTACCTAAGTTGCCGAAACAGCCGCTGGTGGCGCCAATTCTTCCTAACCATATCTGGTCGCTCGACTTTATGCATGACGCCCTGTATCGAGGCAAAGCCTTCCGAACGCTCAATGTCATCGATGAGTCCAACCGTGAGGCCTTGACCATCGAGATCGACTTCAGCCTACCGGCTGCCCGGGTCATTCGAGTGCTGGAGCAGCTCGAAGAGATCCATGGGTTACCCGAAGCCATTCGCCTGGATAACGGACCTGAACTACGGGCCACCGTCTTTACCGAATGGTGTGAATCCAAAGGCATCGAACTGAAATACATTCAGCCGGGTAAGCCGCAGCAGAATGCCTTCATTGAACGGTTTAACCGAACCTATCGGCATGAAGTCCTCAATGCCTATTTGTTCGATGATCTGGAGCAGGCTCGGGAAATCACCGAGGCCTGGATCAGGTCATATAACGAAGAGCGCCCACATGGGGCACTTGGGAAGCTGCCGCCCAAATCCTTCAGGCAGCAAGCAGAAAATTCTCTTTTACCCGTGTCTCATTGACAGGGGAGACTACAAGCCCCCCGTAGGATCAGGGGCGGGTTCAACTGGTCAGCGGGGGTAATCCTCCCCTTAAAAAGGGGAGGATTACCATACAGTAGGAATTGACGAGAAATTATTCATCAACATATCCAACATTTATTTTTTCAGAATCTGACAGAATTATTGTACGCCCAATACAATTTTCTATATTGACTCCATTGTTTAGCATTGTTTTTAAAAGCAAAAAACTATTTAAACGCTCAAGTAGAAATGAAATTGTCCTACATTGATATGGATCATTATACATCAGAAAGCCATTAATCCAAAACAATCTTGCAGATTTTTTTAAAATATTTATTAAATTTATAAATTCACAAATAGGGAATGTTCCACAAGATGGAGATGGAACTAACCACTTGTATTTTAAAAAATCTAAGGCATCATCATTTGTCAATATTTCGCCATCAATCATATTTGAAGTAAATCTGAGGATGTCTCTTGTGTAGTGACATTTGCTGTAATTATCCAAATAACTCATTGCATCAACAAAGCTACCAATAAGAAAATTTTGCCCAGGATTCGGTTTTACCAAAGAATCAATGTCAACAGTTTGAATATTAGATGGTGAAATTACGTTTGCCCAACCGAGATTACTGCTAATAAACCCCGATGGATTTGTTAGAAACAAAACGCCTATATTGCGCTATGGTTATCAATCCATCTGTAATGCCTTTTGATTCTAAATCGTCAACCAATCCAAATAGAAACGAATATTCATTAAATATTTTATGATTCGCTAAATGAGAATCAAAATTCCCACGGCTTTTAATTAAAATTTGGTTATCTAAATATTTAAAATCACCAATTTTTAAATATTGATCCGAGTTGTGGGCTATGATGTACTTTAAATGCATTTTTTTACATCCGAAATTGACGGATTAACATGCTTAAGGCCAGTCAAAATAAGAATTTTAGTTTTATATTTTATTACTATATTTTCATAATAGTTCGGTCTATTAGTTATCAAAAACACATCACCATCAAAAAACTTTCTTAAAGTATAAAGAAATCTTTCAAGAATTTTTGGATCATAATTGAAACATGCAGAAATTAGACAATTATCACTATTCATAAATTTCACCCAATAATTTGTATTGTGGATATACTGGACTTTTGTTTTTTTTATTAAACAATCAGTCACGATCAGTGCTGGATCGCCTGAAGCCTATGTTTTTTAAAGTAATTTATAGTGTTTCGAAGCCCAATTTCTAATTCTACATTTGGTTGCCATGAAATCGTTTTCATTGCAATCGAAATATCTGGTTGACGCTGTTTAGGGTCGTCCGATGGCAATGTCAACATCTCAAGTTTTGAACTTGAACCAGTCAGACGTATGACTTCTTCAGCAAGTTGCTTGATGGTGAACTCGCACGGATTACCCAAATTAATCGGCCCAGTTACGGTTTCATTCGTTTCCATTAGGCTTAAAAAGCCACTGATCAAATCATCGACGTAACAGAACGATCGTGTCTGCTTCCCATCCCCGTAAATAGTAATCGGTTTATTATCCAGTGCCTGCATGATGAAGTTTGAAACAACGCGCCCATCATTAGGGTGCATTCGCGGACCATAGGTATTAAAAATCCTGGCAACCTTGATACGAACTCCGTGCTGGCGGTAGTAATCAAAAAATAACGTTTCTGCACAGCGCTTGCCTTCATCGTAGCAGGAGCGAATACCAATTGGGTTGACATGCCCCCAGTACCCTTCTGTCTGCGGATGAACCTGTGGATCCCCGTAAACCTCACTAGTCGAGGCCTGGAATATTTTTGCTCTCAACCGTTTTGCCAGACCCAACATATTGATCGCCCCGTGAACGGATGTTTTCGTCGTTGCAACCGGGTCATGCTGGTAATGAACCGGTGAAGCGGGGCATGCAAGGTTATATATCTCATCGACTTCGACATAGAGCGGGAAGGTCACATCATGACGCATAAATTCAAAGCGTGGATGATCAAGCAGATGCTCAATGTTGCGCTTTGTTCCCGTGAAGAGATTATCCAGGCAGAGAACTTCGTGCCCCTGTTCAATCAGACGGTCACACAGATGTGACCCCAGAAAACCTGCACCGCCGGTGACTAATATTTTCTTACGTGATTCGTATAAACGCATATGCTCTCTTAATCCTGCTTAATGAATTAACAATCACTACCAAACAAGTCACGCGTATAGACCTTGTCGGCCACATCTTCCAGCACATCGGCCATGCGGTTACTGATGATGACGTCGGATTCCTTCTTGAAGGCGTTGAGGTCTTTGACCACGCGTGAGTGGAAGAACTCGGATTCGTTCAGCGCCGGTTCATAGATGATGACTTCAATGCCCTTGGCCTTGATGCGCTTCATGATGCCCTGGATGGAAGACGCCCGGAAGTTATCCGAACCGGCCTTCATGATGAGGCGATAAACGCCCACGACTTTGGGGTTGCGACGGATGATTTCGTCGGCGATGAAGTCTTTACGCGTGGTGTTGGACTCCACGATGGCGTGGATGAGGTTCTGCGGGACATCCCGGTAGTTGGCCAGCAGCTGCTTGGTGTCTTTAGGCAGACAGTAACCGCCATAGCCGAAGCTGGGGTTGTTGTAGTGGGTGCCGATACGGGGGTCGAGACCCACGCCGTCGATGATCTGTTTGCTGTCGAGGCCATGGGTAGCGGCATAGGTGTCGAGCTCATTAAAGTACGAAACCCGCATGGCCAGGTAGGTGTTAGCGAAGAGCTTGACGGCTTCGGCCTCAGTCGCATCGGTAAAGAGGACGGGGATGTCCTTTTTGATGGCGCCTTCTTTGAGCAGACCGGCAAAGATTTCTGCACGCTTGGAGCGTTCACCGACGACGATACGGGACGGATGTAGGTTGTCGTAAAGCGCACGACCTTCCCGCAGGAATTCCGGCGAAAAGATCAGGTTCTGGGTGCCCAACGCTTCGCGGGTTTTGACGGTGTAACCAACGGGGATGGTCGACTTGATGACCATGGTGGCATTTGGATTGATCGCCATGACATCGCGAATCACCGCTTCAATGGATTTGGTATTGAAGTAGTTGGTTTCCGGGTCGTAGTCGGTGGGGGTGGCGATGATGACGTAGTCCGCCCCTTCGTAAGCTTCTTTCTTATCCAGGGTAGCGCGGAAGTTCAAAGCTTTGTTCTTGAGGTAATCCTCAAGCTCTTTGTCTTCAATAGGGGACTCTTTGCGGTTAAGCATCGCAACCTTTTCAGGGACGATGTCCAAAGCGACCACCTCATGGTGCTGTGACAGCAGCACGCCGTTCGAAAGACCTACGTAACCGGTTCCGGCAATGGCGATTTTCATGCAAAGGCTTCCCGCGCTAAAAGTAGCCATATTTTACCAGCCGACAGCCGCAGGCGTGGCTTCAAGGCTGGGATTCTGGGGCCAGGGGGCAGGATGGCCGGAAGGCTCATCACCACTTGGGTCACTGGGCCAAAGAAAATTCTTCGGTGCGCTTGGGCGGGTACGATTCCCACTCACTACAGGCCGGGCAACGCCAGTAGAATTGGCGCGCCTTGAAGCCGCAGGACTTGCAGGTGTAGCGGCTTAGGCGTTGGGTCTGGTTTTTGATCAGCTTTTTAACCAGATCCAGGTCGGCCAGTTGCTCGGCCGGGGTGACGGCGGCGCGCGCTTCTAAGGCTTTGTTCAGCGCAATTAGACTCGGGGTGCGGTGCAGCTCGGCCAAGGCAAAGTCATAGGCGGCCTGGGCGCCCTCTTCTTCCACCACCTGCTGACAGACCACATCGAGGATGTCGACCGACGGGTAACGCGTCAAGAAGCCTTTGAGCAGTTGCATCCCATCCGCCTGACGGCCCATGCCCTTGTAGGTATCGGCAATACGCGCAGCAACTAGGGACAGAAACTCCGGTTGCTGTTGTTCGATACGCAGCCAGGCCTCGATCGCCCGCTCCGGATGGCCTTCTGTCCGCTCGATGTCGCCGGCGATCATGCTGGCGCGTACACACTGGCGATGCAGGCTCAACGCCTGCTGCACATGGCGTCGGGCTTCATCGGTCTTGGATCGGATGAGTGCGTTCTCGGCCATCTCGCACCAGAACTCCGCCACTTCGTGTTGCGATGCCAGTTCCGGCACCTTTTCGGCCAATTCAATGGCCTTGTCCCAGGATTTTTCGAGCTGGTAGATCTCCAGCAGTTGCTTGAGTGCCTCTTCACGGCGCGCACCATCAGACAGACGCTTGAAGATCTCCTCGGACCGATCGAGCAGACCGGATTTCAGGTAATCAATGCCCAGCTCGAATAACGCCTGTTCTTTTAGCGGTTGCGGTAGGTCTTCACGGTTCATCAGGTTCTGGTGAATGCGCAACGCCCGTTCCAGCTCTCCGCGACGACGGAAGAGTGAGCCGAGCGCAAAATGCAGTTCGACGGTTTCCGGATCGACACGCACTACCTCGTTAAACGCCTCGATGGCACGATCGGGCTGTTCATTAAGCAGAAAGTTCAAGCCCTGGAAGTAGGCCTTCGGCAGACGACGTGAATCGGCAACCACGTGTTTGATATCGATCCGCGCGGCGATCCAGCCCAGTGCAAAAAATAACGGCAGAATTAGTAAGGCCCAGGGTTCCAGAGTGAGCATGGAAATACTTTCAGACGTTTGGCAGAGAGTGGGTTACAACGTAGGGGTAGCATGGGCCTCGGATTCGGCCGGCAGCGTACTCGTATGTGCCGCCCGTCGCTGCGACTCGCGGCGAAGCTTGGCCAGTTCGCGGCGTTTACGAATCAGGTTGGGAACAAGCGTGAGCATGCCAAGGAACAGGCCCACCAGCAATGCGCCGAGCAGAAAGAGCACCAGCGGCGCTTCCAGGTAATAGCCGAGGAAGAGATTGATCACGACCGGTTCGGTATTCTCGATCGCAAAAGCAAGCAACAGCACAAATACGACAATGCGGATGATCCAGGCGATGGCGCGCATATTTACCCCCGACCTCATGCAACGAAATTCGATAAAAAAAGCGCTGGTGGTGTGCCAGCGCTTTTCAGTTTACAGCATAAGACCTGATCAGCTTAGAGCGCGTTCGTCCCCTGAGCGGCCACGGCATACGCCGGCGCCTCTTCAGTGTCGCTCGAACCACTCGCCACCTGAGTCAGATCAGCCTCATCCACGCGCTCACGCAGTTCTTTGCCGGCCTTGAAATGGGGAACCCATTTCTCGGGGACATCGACGCGCTCGCCCGAACGGGGGTTGCGACCAATACGCGGCGGACGGTGGTTGAGCGAAAAACTACCGAAGCCGCGAATCTCGATACGATCGCCACGGGCGAGCGCATCGGTCATCGCGTCCAGAATCACCTTGACGGCGAGTTCGGCATCTTTCGCGACCAGCTGGGGAAAGCGCTCCGCCAGCCGTGCGATGAGTTCTGACTTGGTCATTGGCAGATTAGCCCTGCTGGTTCATCTTGGCTTTGAGCAGCGCGCCCAGATTGGTCGTGCCGGTGGCAGCGCCTGCGCTGTCGGCAGCCAGTTTTTGCATGGCTTCGTGCTGTTCCGCCTGATCCTTAGCCTTGATCGACAGGTTGATCGAACGGGTCTTGCGATCCACGTTGGTGATCATCGTTTCGAGCTCTTCGCCAACTTTGAGGTGCTGGCTCAGATCTTCGATGCGATCACGCGAGAACTCAGACGCGCGCAGGTAACCTTCGACATCGTCAGCCAGCTGAATGACCGCGCCACGAGCGTCCACGCTCTTGACGGTACCGTTCACTAGGCTGTTCTTGTCGTGCATGGCGACGAAGGAGGTGAACGGGTCTCCGTCCATTTGCTTCATGCCCAGCGAGATACGCTCTTTGTCGATATCGATGGCCAGAACAATGGCTTCGACTTCGTCGCCCTTCTTGAAGTTGCGGATCGCTTCTTCGCCAGGCACGTTCCACGACAGATCCGACAGGTGCACCAGACCATCGATGCCACCGTCCAGACCAATGAAGATGCCAAAGTCGGTGATCGACTTGATGGCGCCCTTGATCTTGTCGCCCTTCTTGAAGTTGAGACCGAAATCCTGCCACGGGTTCGACTGGCACTGCTTCATACCCAGCGAAATACGGCGGCGGTCTTCGTCGATCTCGAGGATCATGACTTCGACTTCGTCGCCCAGCTGGACGACCTTGGACGGGTGAATGTTCTTGTTGGTCCAGTCCATTTCGGATACGTGAACCAGACCTTCGATACCCTGTTCGATTTCAACAAACGCACCGTAGTCGGTGAGGTTGGTGACCTTGCCGAACAGACGGGTCTGCGCCGGGTAACGACGCGAGATACCCACCCACGGATCGTCGCCCAGTTGCTTCAGGCCCAGCGAAACGCGGTTCTTTTCGGTATCGAACTTGAGGACCTTGGCAGTGACTTCGTCGCCCACGGCCAACACTTCGGACGGGTGACGCACACGGCGCCAGGCCAGATCGGTGATGTGCAGCAGACCATCGATGCCGCCGAGGTCGACGAAAGCACCGTAGTCGGTGATGTTCTTGACGACGCCCTTGATGATGGCACCCTCTTGCAGGGTTTCCAGCAGCTTCTGGCGGTCTTCGCCCATGTTCTCTTCAAGGACGGCACGACGCGACAGCACCACGTTGTTACGCTTGCGATCGAGCTTGATGACCTTGAACTCCATGGTCTTGCCTTCAAACGGCGTGGTGTCCTTGACCGGACGGGTATCGACCAGCGAACCCGGCAGGAATGCGCGAACGCTGTTGACCATCACAGTCAGGCCGCCCTTCACCTTACCGGTGATGGCGCCAGTGACCAGCGAGCCGTCGTTCAGCGCGGCTTCCAGGGAGTTCCAGGCAGCGATACGCTTGGCGCGGTCACGCGACAGACGGGTTTCGCCGAAACCGTCTTCGAGCGATTCAATGGCGACTTGCACGAAATCGCCGACGGCGACTTCGAGTTCACCCTGATCGTTCAGGAATTCGTGTACGGGGACATAACTTTCGGACTTGAGTCCGGCGTTGACGACCACAAAATTCTGGTCAACGCGCACCACTTCGGCAGTGATGACTTCACCTTGGCGCATATCCTGCTGAGCAAGGCTTTCTTCAAATAAGGCGGCAAAACTTTCGAGCGTATCGGTTTGAGACATGAGAGAGAGGTTTCCTGACAAGAACCGTGCTGAACACCAGCATCAGTTCCACCGGTTGGTAAGTTAAAAATGACAAAAAGCCGATCCGCGCGACTGTCACCCAGTCACTCGGATTGCCCATTGTCGTTGGGTTTACGACGCCCGGTTGCCGGACCAATCGAGCACCTGCGCCACTGCTTGTTCAATGGTGAGCGTCGACGTTTCCAGAAGCCGAGCATCGGCTTCTTGCCGGAGTGGTGCCACAGAGCGCGCCGCATCGCGGGCATCCCGATCTTCCAAATCCTGCAGAATGTTTTGCAGTTTAGCGGAAAAACCTTTGTCGATCAACTGCTTGTAACGTCGTTCGGCCCGAATCGCCGCCGTCGCCGTCAAAAAGACCTTGGTGGTGGCGTCGGGAAAGACCACGGCGCCCATATCCCGGCCATCGGCCACCAGTCCTGGCGCCTGGCGGAAGGCGCGCTGGCGCAGCAACAGGGCCGCCCGCACGGCCGGCAAGGCGCCGACCGTGGAGGCGCCAATACCCATCTCCTCCGAGCGGACCTGGTCGTCAACGGCGTCGTCACCCAAAAAAGTCTGGCCACCGGCAAAACGGACTGGCAGCTGCGCCGCGATCCTGGCAACCGCCGGTTCATCGTTCCACTCCACTCCCGCCTTGCGGGCAGCCAGCGCCGTGAGGCGATACAGCGCGCCTGAATCCAGATAATGCCAACCCAGCGCATCGGCCACGCGTTGGGCGACCGTGCCCTTCCCGGAGGCCGAAGGGCCGTCAATCGCGATTACCGGTACGGGTCGGGTCACTTCGGCGAAGCGCTCGAAATAATCAGGAAAAGTCTTGGCGGTACAACCCGGATCCAGAATGCGCAGCGGCGTGGCCAGCGTCATGAGCGAAAAACACATCGCGATGCGGTGATCGTCGTAGGTTTCGATCTCGGCGCAATGCAAGGCATTCAGATTGGCGGGCGGAATCACAGTCAGGGTATCGGCCGTCGTTTCCACCGTGCCGCCCAGCTTGCGCAGTTCGTTGGCCATGGCATCGATGCGATCGGTTTCTTTGACACGCCAACTGGCAATGCCCGTTAGCTTGGTCGGCCCCTGGGCAAACACGGCCACGGGCACCAGCGTCATGGCGGCATCGGGGATTGCCAGACAATCCTGGGTAATGCCCTTGAGGTCACCGTCGGCCGGCGCCGCCGCTTCGATCCAATTGGGGCCCATGGTGATACGCGCACCCATGGCGGCCAATGCATCAGCAAAACGGATGTCGCCCTGCACCGAATCAGCGCCCACACCTTCCACGCGCACCGGGCCACCCGCCATGGCGCCCAGCGCCAAAAAGTAAGAGGCCGATGAGGCATCACCTTCAACGTACACCACCCCCGGCGACGTGTAGCGCGCACCGGCATCGACCGTAAACTTTTGCCAGCCGTCACGTTGCACCGCCACGCCAAAGCGGCGCATGGTCGCGAGCGTGATCCCGATGTAGGGCTTGGAAATGAGTTCACCGACCACTTCCACCGTCACCGTCCGATCCAGCAATGGCAGCGCCATGAGCAGGCCGGTCAGGAACTGACTCGACACGTTGCCTTTCACGGGTACGGTCAGCGCCGCATTGCGCACACCGGGGTGAATTTGCAGCGGCGGATAACCGTCGTTACCCAGATAGGTAATATCCGCACCCAGATGGCGCAGGGCATCGACCAGATCGCCAATCGGGCGCTCGTGCATGCGCGGCACACCGGACAGATGGTACGAGCCACCGGCCAGTGCCAGCGCCGCCGTCAGCGGACGAAACGCCGTACCGGCATTGCCGAGAAACAGCTCAGCGGATTTAACCGGCAGCTTGCCGCCACAGCCCGCGACCTTGATGACACCCTCGCCCGCTGGCGTGACGGTAACGCCCAGCAGATTGAGCGCGTCGAGCATTCGATCCGTGTCATCCGACTTGAGCAGATCGCGCACTTCGGTCGTGCCTTCGGCCAACGCGGCCAGCAACAAAATACGATTAGAGAGACTCTTGGAACCGGGCAAACGCACCGTGCCGCAGCCAGACAAAATCGCCGGCAGATCAATAAAGGGAAGTTTGCTCATCAGGGTTGATTCAATATCAATCAGTGCGACCAGTTCTGACGCTTGTCACGCGCATTCGCGAAGATGGTTTGCAAGGCGTCGCCATCACTATTGGCCAGCGCCTGACGCAGTTGCATGAGCGCTGCGCTGTAACGATCCAGTTCCGCCAATAAGGCCGTGCGGTTCGCCAATGAAATATCGCGCCACATTTCGGGGTGGCTCGCGGCGATGCGCGTGAAATCACGAAAACCCGCCGCCGCGTAATCAAATAACTGATCGGCGTTTTGCCGCTTGGCAAATTCATCGACCAGCGCATAGGCCAGCAGATGCGGCAAATGGCTCACAGCGGCAAAAACACGGTCGTGGGTTTCTGGATCAAGAATGCGCACGTCGGCGCCGCAAAGTTCCCAGGCACGTTTGACCTTGTCAATATCGTCCGCCGAGTTTTCTAGCAGCGGTGTCAGCACGACCTTGCGGCCTTGGTACAGATCCGGACGCGAGGCGGCTGCCCCACTACTTTCGGCACCCGCAATCGGATGCCCCGGCACAAACTGGTGAATATGGTTGCCAAAGGCGGCACGTGCCGCGTCAACGACATCACTCTTGGTGCTCCCTGCATCGGTGACGATCGTGTGGTCACCGAGATAGGGTGCAATACGCTGAAAAATCTCCGGCATTTGGCCAACCGGCGTGGCGACCAGAATCAGATCGGCCTCGCGCACGTCAGCACCGGGGTTAATGCCGACCTCGTCGATGATGCCCATGTCGTAGGCCGTCTTTAAACTCTTGGGGGTGCGCCCAAAGCCAACAATATCGTCGGCCGCGTGCGCAGCTTTAAGCCCGCGCGCGAACGAGGCGCCAATGAGGCCCACACCGAAGATCAAGACTTTGTTGAAATGCATGGCGCGGTCCTGTCAGGCAAGCGCCGCTTGAAGTGCCTGCAGGAAACGAGCGTTCTCCGCTTCGGTACCGATCGTCACGCGTAACCAATCGTGCATGGCGTAACCAGCCAACGGGCGAATGATCACGCCCTGCCTGAGCAGCTTCTGATTCACGGTGGCCGCCTCTGGCACATGGAATGTCACGAAGTTGGCGTGCGATGGCAGATGCTTGAGACCCAAGGCATCCAGCCCGGTCACAATCTGCTGCATTCCATCGGCGTTGAGTTGGTAGCTTTGTGCCAGAAACTCGGCGTCTTCCAGCGCGGCAATGGCGCCGGCCAGCGCCAGGTTATTACAGTTGAATGGTTGACGTACGCGGTTCATCAGATCGGCCACCGCCGCGCTACAGAGGGCAAAGCCAATGCGCAGGCCGGCCATACCGTAGATCTTGGAGAAGGTACGCGTGATCACCAGGTTATCGAACTCCGACAGCCATGACGTGGTGTCGACCCGCAGTGTTGGCGACAGGTATTCGTTGTAGGCTTCGTCAAGGACAACAATGACATCGTTTGGCAGGCTACCGATGAAGGCCTTGAGTTCGTCGTAGGGTAAAAAAGTGCCCGTCGGATTATTGGGGTTAGCAATCCAGACGATGCGCGTATCGGCACGCACCGCAGCACGCATGGCGCCAAGATCATGTGCATAGTCTCTGGCCGGTGCGGCAATGCATTCGCCACCCACGCCCATCGTCGCCAACGGATAGACAGCAAAGGCGTGCGCTGAAAATACTGCCGAACGACCCGGCGCCAGAAACACCTGGGCGATGAGTTCGAGCACATCATTCGAGCCGTTACCCAGGACGATCTGATTCGTATTGACCCCAGCGTGTTTGGCCAGCGCCGCCTTCAGCTCGAAGTCATCCGGGTAACGCGCCAGTCCATCAATAGCCGCTTGCACAGCGGCCCGCGCCTTGGGGCTCATGCCCAGCGGATTTTCGTTCGAGGCGAGCTTGATGATGGAATCCACCGCCAAACCCAGTTCGCGCGCCACTTCGGTAATGGGCTTACCGGGTTGATACGGCGCGATCTGTTTGATATTGCCCAGGGCGTGGTCGAGCAGACTCATAAATTCCATGGTGTTCAGTAAACGGCACCGGGGTACGATCCCAGCACCTTGAGATAGGCGGCTTCGGCTGCAAGTTTTTGTAGCGCACTCTTCACCGGTTCTTCGTCGACATGACCTTCGATGTCGACAAAAAAGACGTACTCCCACAGCGCATGACGTGCCGGGCGCGATTCGAGCCGTGTCATCGAAACACCGGCCTGGGCCAGCGGTGCCAGCAACGCCTGTAGCGCACCCGTGCGATTCGGCGTTGACAGAATGAGCGAGGTTTTGTCCTGACCCGACGGGCCTGCCGCAAAACGACCGAGCACCAGGAAACGCGTCGTGTTGTTCGGTTCGTCTTCAATATTGCTGGCCAAGTGCGGTAACTGATAGCGCTCGGCCGCGGCTTCACCGGCAATGGCGCCCCAGCTCGGGTTCTCGGACGCCAGGCGCGCCGCTTCAGCGTTGCTGGCAACCGGGATGCGCGGCACATCCGGCAAGTTACGATTCAACCACTCATGGCATTGCGCCAGTGACTGGGCATGCGACACCACCTGCGTGACCTGACTCAATTCGGTGGAACGGCTCAGCAGATTCTGATGAATGCGCACCACCACCTCGCCACAGATCTTGAGCGAGGTGCCAAGCAGCAAGTCGAGCGTACGCCCCACCGCACCCTCGGTAGAATTTTCGACCGGGACCACGGCGTAATCGGCGTGACCGGCTTCAACATCACGAAAGACATCGTCAATCGACGACTGCGGCAGTAGCCGCACTGCGTGACCAAAGTGTTTGACGGCGGCCGACTCGGAGAATGTGCCGAGCGGGCCCAGGAAGGCAACGCCAATCGGATGTTCCAGCGCCAGACAGGCCGACATCACTTCGCGAAAAAGACGTGTGATTGTTTCGTCGGGCAGCGGCCCCTGATTCAGTTCTTGCAGACGGCGCAGCACCTGCGCTTCACGTTCGGGGCGGTAGATAAAGCCATCGTCGCCAAAACGCGCTTTGATCTCGCCAACTTCACGCGCGCACGTGGCACGTTGATTCAACAGATCTAGCAGTGTGCTGTCGATGTCGTCGATTTTCTGGCGCACGACGGCCAGCGCTTCCTGAAGGGTCTGTCCTGCCGACTTGTCTGAACCCATGCCCGCTCCCGGCAACCAATTGTTTGCGTTATTACCCGTGACGGCGCATGAACTCGTTCATGAAACCGACCAGCGCCTGCACACCTTCCAGCGGCATGGCGTTGTAGATCGAGGCGCGCATGCCGCCCACCAGTTTATGCCCTTTCAGCGCCAACAGGCCGGCTTTTTCTGATTCTTCCAGGAAGACCGGATCCAGTGCCTTGTCTTTTAGCGTGAACGGGACATTCATCCACGAGCGGCAATTCAGCGCCACCGGGTTGGTGTAGAAACCACCGCTACCATCAATCGTTTTGTAGAGCAGTTCGGCCTTGGCCTGATTCTGCTTAGCAATCGCTGGCAGCCCGCCCTGCTTGAGCAGCCATTCAAACACCAGGCCGGCCATGTAAATGCCAAAAGTTGGCGGCGTGTTGAGCATCGACGTGTTTTTTTCTTCTTCGGCGTAATCGAGCAACGCCGGGATGGCTTTGGAAGCCTTGCCAAGCAAATCCTTACGAATGATGACGAGCGTCACACCCGCCGGCCCAATGTTCTTTTGCGCACCGGCGTAGATCATGCCGTAGTCGCGCACATTTATCGGGCGCGACAGAATGTTCGACGACATGTCGGCGATGAGCGGTACGTCTTTCTGCACTGCGCCGCCCAATTGCTTGAGGTCGAAGACTTCGACACCACCAATGGTTTCGTTGCTGCAGAAATGCAGATACTTGGCTTTGGGGTTGAGCGTCATCGCTGCCGGATCAACCAGGCGCGTGAATGACGTATCGGCACTGCTACCGGCTTCGTGAATGGCTTCACCGTACAACCTCTGGCCGGCTTTGACGGCTTTTTCTGACCAGGCACCCGTCGTCAGGTAATCGGCCGAACCGCCATCGAGCAGGTTCATGGGAATTTGCGAGAACTGCAGCGTGGCGCCACCCTGCAAAAAGAGGATGGCGTAGTCCTCGGGGATATCCATCAGCTGGCGCAGATCAGCGACCACCTTTTCGTAGATGCCGGTGTAGATTTTGCCGCGATGGCTCATCTCCATCACACCACAGCCAACGCCATGCCAGTCAGGCAGCTCGGCGCGCACTTGCTCTAGTACTGCCAGAGGGATCGTTGCCGGACCTGCTGCAAAATTCCAGAGACGCATGGTTCTAACCTTGGTGATTATTCTTCGTCGTCAGTCTCAACGATCTTTTCCAGACCGGCCAGTTTCTCGCCGTCATCCAGCGAAATGAGGGTGACGCCCTGCGTGGCGCGACCCAGTTCACGGATCTCGTTGACGCGGGTGCGGATCAGGACACCACCGGTGGTGATGAGCATGATCTCGTCTTCGTCGCCCACCAGCTTGGCGGCAACGACGCGGCCGTTACGGGCACTTTCGGCAATCGCCTTAACGCCTTGCGTGCCACGACCCGAATGGCGGAAGTCGGCCAGTGCGGTGCGCTTACCGAAACCGTTCTCCGTAGCGACCAGCACGGTCTGCGCATCATCCTGCGCCACGAGTAGCGACAAGACCTGCTGACTTTTCTGCAGCTTCATCCCGCGCACGCCGCGAGCCGGGCGGCCCATGGGGCGCACGTCTTCTTCGTCAAACCAGACAGCCTTACCGGCATCGGATACCAGCATGATGTCATTACCACCCGAGGTTAGCTGCGCGCCGATCAGGTAATCGTTTTCATCAAGGGCAACGGCAATGATGCCGGCCTTACGCGGGTTGGAGAAGTCGGACAGCGGCGTCTTTTTCACGGTCCCTAGCGAGGTCGCCATGAACACATAGCGATCTTCGGAGAATTCTTTCACCGGCAGAATGGCGTTGATCTTTTCGCCTTCTTCCAGCGGGAACATATTGACGATCGGCTTGCCGCGCGAGATACGCGAACCCTGCGGCACTTCGTACACCTTCAGCCAGTAGCAGCGGCCGCGGTTGCTAAAGCACAGGATGTAATCGTGCGTATTCGCCACGAACAGGTGTTCGACAAAGTCATCGTCTTTAATCGCCGCGGCCTGTTTGCCACGACCGCCGCGACGCTGTGCGCGGTAATCGGTCAGCGGCTGGCTCTTGATGTAGCCGGTGTGCGACAAGGTCACGACCATGTCTTGCGGGGCGATCAGATCTTCGACACCCAGATCTTGCGTATGCGTGACGATTTCCGAACGACGCTTGTCTTTGGTGGCAACAACGAACTGCTCGCGCACATCGTTGAGTTCCTGACCGATGATCTCGGTAATCCGCGCCGGCTTGGCCAGAATATCGAGCAGGTCGGCAATCTTTTCCATGACTTCGCGGTATTCGTTGACGATCTTGTCTTGCTCCAGACCAGTCAGGCGCTGCAGACGCAGTTCCAGAATGGCCTGCGCCTGAACATCAGACAAACGGTACCCCTTGTCGGTCATACCAAACTCGGGGCCAACGCCCTCAGGGCGCGAAGCTTCGGCAGCGGCGCGCTTAAGCATATCGGCCACCAACTTGCTTGCCCAGGTGCGCGACATCAGGCCGACCTTGGCGTCCGCCGGGGTCGGCGCTGCCTTGATCAGGGCGATGATTTCATCAACATTCGACAATGCCACGGCCAGGCCTTCGAGAATGTGGCCACGATCACGCGCTTTGCGCAGTTCGAAGACGGTGCGACGGGTCACCACTTCACGGCGGTGCGCCAGGAAGCATTGCAGCATCTGCTTCAAGTTCAGCAGACGCGGCTGGCCGTCGACCAGCGCCACCATGTTCATGCCGAAGGTGTCTTGCAGCTGCGTCATCTTGTACAGGTTGTTTAAGATGATGTCGGGGATCTCGCCACGCTTGAGCTCGATCACCACACGCATACCAGACTTATCCGATTCATCGCGGATTTCCGAAATGCCTTCGATCTTTTTCTCGTTGACCAGCTCGGCAATCTTTTCAAGCAGCGTGCGCTTGTTCACCTGATACGGCAGTTCATCGATGATGATCGACTGACGGTTGCCCGACTTGTCCAGGTCTTCGAAGTGCGTCTTGCCGCGCATGACCACACGACCGCGACCGGTACGATAACCATCGCGGACACCCGAGACGCCATAAATAATGCCGGCGGTGGGGAAATCTGGCGCCGGCACGATGTCGATCAGCTGATCAATCGTCAGATCCGGATTGGCCAGCAGCGCCTGGCAGGCGGCCAGCACTTCCGACAGGTTGTGCGGCGGAATGTTTGTTGCCATGCCCACGGCAATCCCCGACGAACCATTGATCAGCAGGTTCGGGATGCGGGCCGGCAGAATTAGCGGTTCTTGTTCGGAACCATCGTAGTTCGGACCGAAGTCGACGGTTTCTTTGTCAATATCAGCCAGCAGTTCGTGGCCAATACGTGCCATACGCACTTCGGTATAACGCATCGCTGCCGCGTTATCGCCATCGACCGAACCAAAGTTACCCTGACCGTCGACCAGCATGTAACGCAACGAAAAATCCTGCGCCATACGCACGATAGTGTCATAAACCGCCGTATCGCCATGCGGGTGATATTTACCAATCACGTCGCCGACTACCCGTGCCGATTTCTTGTAAGCCTTGTTCCAGTCGTTGTTCAGTTCGTGCATGGCGAACAGCACACGACGGTGCACCGGCTTGAGGCCGTCGCGCACATCCGGGAGCGCCCGACCCACGATCACGCTCATGGCGTAATCCAGGTAGGAACGGCGCATCTCGTCTTCGAGGCTAATCGGGAGTGTTTCTTTGGCGAAATTGTCCATAACGCTTTCGTGGCAGGGCAAAAATGTAACGATGACGAAACTTTCCGGTAAAAATCGGCGTTCAGCGGATCAAAAAGCACCCAAAACCGGTATCCGGAAAAATTGTTCAAGTTTAACATGGCGAGCATGCCCAACCACGCACCGCACCCCAGCCCACCACAGCCGGTTGATCTGATCCTGCGCCCGCGCTGGCTCATCCCTGTTGAACCCGCCAATCAGGTTCTGGAGAATCACGATCTGGTCGTCCATCAGGGGCGTATCGCTGCCCTGTCGCCCCGCGCAGAAACGGCGCAGCGCTATTTGGCCTCCCAAATCCAAGACCTGCCTGAGCATGTGCTGATGCCCGGGTTGGTCAACACGCACTGTCACGCCGGCATGGCCCTGATGCGTGGCATCGCCGACGACCAACCACTTCAAGCCTGGCTCGAAACCGCCATCTGGCCACTGGAAAGCCGCTGGGTGGGCACCGAAATGGTGCGCGACGGCACTCTGCTGGCTTGCGCCGAGATGCTGCAAGCGGGCGTCACCACCTTTAATGACATGTATTTCTTTCCGGAGGCCGCCTTTGAGGCGATCGATCAGTCCGGCATTCGCGCCAGCCTGGGCATTCTGGCCTTTGATGTGGCCAGCGCTTACGGGCATGACGCCGACGATTACCTGAATAAGGGTCTGGCGGTGCGCGATACCCTGCGCGACCACCCACGCCTGTCGTTCATGCTGGCACCGCACGCACCCTACACCGTGTCGGACGCTACCTTCGAGCGCGTCGCCACACTGGCCGCCCAGACGAACCTGGGGATTCATATTCATGTGCACGAGACCCAGCATGAGGTCGAGCAGAGCCTGGCACAATATGGCGAGCGGCCGATCGCCCGCCTGGAACGCTTAGGCATTCTGGGCCCGCAAACCCTGGCCGTGCACGCCGTTGCGCTCGACGATACGGATATTGACACCCTGGCACGTTATAACGTGCATATGGCGCACTGCCCCACCGCCAACCTGAAGCTGGCCTCTGGCATTGCCCGCACGTCAGCGGTCGCAGCAGCAGGGATCAACATCACCCTGGGTACCGATGGCGCCGCCGGCAACAACCGGCTCGATCTACTTAGCGAAGTACGTCTGGCCGGCCTGCTGGCCAAAGGCTCCCACCAGGACGCCAGCCTGTTCCCGGCGCATCGTCTTCTATATATGGCAACACTGGGGGGCGCCCGCGCACTTGGCCTGGCCGACCATATTGGCTCACTGACACCGGGGAAACAAGCCGATCTTTGCGCGATCCGCCTCGACACCCCGTCCACATTGCCGGTATTTGACCCGGCTTCTCATGTCATTTATGCGGCCGGTCGGGAACACGTCACCGACGTCTGGGTCAGCGGTCAAAGTGTTGTAAAAAAGAAACAGCTTGTCCAAATTTCGGAGGAAGAGGTTTCTCTTAAGGCCAGATTATGGCAAAATCGCTTCAGAGGTTAGGTGTGCTCACAAGGAGTGCCCGTTCCTGCTGTTATTTATCTACAACACGAATGAGGAATGACCATGCGTATTTCTGCTAAGCAAGCCGTCCTGGCTGCAATCGTTGCCGGCCTGGGCGTGGGTGCTACCGTTGCGCACGCTGCGACCCCGGGTATCGACCCCAATGGCACTGTTGCCTACCTGGTCGACAAGGATTTCAACGTAGTCAAGAGCGGCACGGGTCTGTGCTGGCAAAATGGCTACTGGACCCCGGCTAACGCCATCGCCGAGTGCGACGGTACCGCCAAGGGTGCTCCGGCTGGCGCCAAGATCACTCTGGCTGCTGACACGCTGTTCGCCTTCAACAAGGCCGACCTGAAGCCGGAAGGCAAGAAGGCTCTGGACAACGTTGTTGAACAAGCTAAGGCTCTGAAGGTTGAAGTCATCGTTGCTGTTGGTTACACCGACCGCATCGGTTCGGACGCTTACAACCTGAAGCTGTCGCAGAAGCGCGCCGCTTCGGTCAAGAGCTACCTGGTGACCAAGGGTATCCCGGCTGACAAGATCTACACCGAAGGCAAGGGCAAGGCTAACCCGGTTACCGGCACGACCTGTAACAAGATTGGTGGCCCGCAAGACGGCAGCAACAAAAAGCTGGTCGACTGCCTGCAGCCGGACCGTCGTGCAGTTCTGGAAATCATCGGCACCAAGTAATCGCCCGTTTTCTGAAGCACGAGAAAAAGCCACCTTCGGGTGGCTTTTTTCATGGCTGCGGCTTTTATAATTAAAACCCTCGTCGCCCACCGCAAAGACTGTTATGAACGCCCCGCTCCAGCAAAGCACCAACGCCGACCCGTCTGAAGTCCAGAAGTTCTCTGATCTTGCCCATCGCTGGTGGGATCCACAAAGCGAATTCAAACCGCTACACGACATCAACCCGCTGCGATTGAACTGGATCGACCGGGCCATTGGCCTGCATGGCAAAAAAGTCATCGACATCGGGTGCGGTGGCGGCATACTCTCCGAATCGATGGCGGCCAAGGGTGCGCACGTCACTGGCATCGATCTCTCAGACAAGGCGCTGAGCGTCGCCAAGTTGCACCTGCTGGAGAGTGGTCAAAAGGTCGATTATCGGCATATCGCCGCCGAAACCATGGCGGCCGATCACCCCGCCAGCTTTGACGCAGTGACTTGCCTGGAAATGCTGGAGCACGTCCCGGACCCGGCGCAAACGATTCAAGCTTGCGCCACTCTGGTCAAACCGGGCGGCGACGTGTTTCTCTCGACGCTCAATCGCAACCCCAAGGCCTATCTCTTGGCCATTATTGGTGCCGAATACATCCTGAACATGCTGCCCAAGGGCACGCATGACTATGCCAAGTTCATCAAACCGGCCGAGTTGATTCGCATGACGCGCGACGCTGAACTGGATCTGGTCAGCATGACGGGTATGCGTTACAACCCGCTGACCAAAGTTTACAGTCTCGGCGACGACACCAGCGTTAACTACCTAGTGCACCTGCGCCGTAGCGCCTGATGCCTAAAATACAGGCCGTACTATTCGATCTGGATGGCACCGTTGCCGATACGGCGCCCGATCTGGCCGCAGCCGCCAATAGCTTGCGTCTGGCCGATGGCGTTCCGCCACTCTCCGTCGAGCTTCTGCGTCCATTCGCCTCGCAAGGCGCTCGCGGCCTGCTCAGGGAGGCCGTCGGCCTCACACCCGAAGACCCCGGCTTCGAACACGCGCGCCTGCGCTTCTTGTCGTACTACGAACAGAATCTCTGCGTGAATACGCGCCTTTTTCCGGGGATCGAACCGCTCCTGGCGGGTATCGAGCAGCGCGGCACCCCCTGGGGCATTGTGACCAACAAGGTCGAGTACTATGCCCTCCCCCTGATGCAAAAGCTGGGTTTGGCTGAGCGCTGCGCCATCACCGTGGGCGGCGACACCACGCCCAACCCCAAACCTGCGCCGGACCCCCTGCTCCATGCCGCCCGAGGCATCAACGTCGCGCCCGAGGCTTGCCTCTATGTGGGCGACGATCTGCGGGATGTGCAGGCCGCTCACGCTGCCGGCATGACCAGCGTGGCCGTGGGCTGGGGCTACCTGGGCGATGGCCTACCCATTGAGCAATGGGACGCGCACCACGTCGTGCATACTCCCAAAGCGCTACACGAACTACTTGAAACCCTGTGCTAGACTCCCCACCTATGTGATGTAAAACTCTTGGGGCCGACCTGGTTTCGACGGGGGTTACAAAGCAAGACAGGGCATGTCGAGGCTCAGCTACCTCGTAAATCCAACTGAAAACAACACAAACGCCAACGACGAGCGCTACGCTCTAGCTGCTTAATT
>VEQD01000001.1 GCA_018883385.1 Rhodocyclaceae bacterium
TTTTTGGGGTTTATATGTTTGATCCGCATTCTAGCAATGAAGGCCAGTTATGGATGGCGAATGCCTGAGTATTTGCGCATTCTTTGATCAATCCCCACCGGATTGTGAGGGGATTGTGTAGGGTTTAGGCATCGAAGCGGTGGTAAAATCTAAAACGTATGTGTCTAATCCCACGATAAATTTACCAATGCCGACCCCTTATGTAGAAATTGCCGGTCTCGATTTCGCCTATGGCGATCGGCCTGTGCTTTCCGGGGTGGATATGCGTCTGCCTAAGGGCAAGTTGACGGCGATCATGGGCGGCTCGGGTTGCGGTAAAACCACGCTCCTGCGCCTGATTGGTGGTCAGCTGTGTCCGACCCGAGGCAAGATTCGTGTGGCCGGTATGGATCTGGCAGGTTTTGGCCAAAACGATCTTTACGAAATGCGCCGACGAATGGGGATGCTGTTTCAGTTTGGTGCCTTGTTTACGGATTTGTCGGTCTACGATAACGTTGCCTTTCCCCTGCGTGAGCACACGCGTTTGCCGGAATCGGCGATTCGCGATCTGGTATTGCTTAAGCTGGAAGCGGTGGGTTTACGGGGTGCGGCTCAGTTGATGCCGGCCGAGCTGTCGGGCGGTATGGCTCGTCGGGTCGCCCTGGCCCGTTCGGTGGCACTGGATCCTGAACTCATTCTTTTTGATGAACCGTTTACCGGGTTGGATCCGATTTCGCTGTCGATTATTGCCACCTTGATCCGTCGGTTGACCGATGCGCTGGGGGCGACCTCGGTGATGGTGACGCACGATGTCCATGAATCGCTGGCGGTGGTCGATTACGTTTATTTCATGTCGGCGGGTCGCGTCGTCGGCGAAGGGACCCCGGGCGAGATCCGGGTCTCGACCGATCCCTACATCTACCAGTTTGTGCACGCCCAGCCTGATGGCCCGGTCCATTTCCATTATCCGGCACCCGATCTGGATGCGCAGCTCTCGGAGAGCGTCTGATGGGTCCGCTTGCGCGTTTCTTCTCGGTCATTGGTGCCAACACGATCGACCGTGTCTGGCGTTTGGGCTTCGCTGGCCGATTCTTTCTGGCGATGCTCGCCCAGTCGGCCGAAACCTTCCGTCGGCCGCGGCTGCTGCTGCGCGAACTGTTCGCCAGCGGCGTGCTTTCTCTGATTATTATTCTGGTCTCCGGTCTGTTTGTCGGCCTGGTGCTGGGGCTGCAGGGCTATGACACCTTGCAGCGCTATGGTTCGTCAGAGGCGCTGGGTATTCTGGTAGCGCTATCGCTGGTGCGTGAACTGGGTCCCGTGGTCGCCGGGTTGCTGTTTGCTTCCCGCGGCGGCTCGTCGATCACGGCCGAAATCGGTTTGATGAAGGCGACCGAGCAACTGACGGCCATGGACATGATGGCGGTTAATCCTCTGGCGCGGATTATCGCCCCCCGGTTCTGGGGCGGCGTGCTGTCGATGCCACTGTTGGCGGCGCTATTTACCGCGGCCGGAATTTTTGGTGGTTGGCTGATTGGCGTCGTGTTTATCGGTGTTGATGAAGGGGCCTTCTGGGCGCAAATGCAGGCGAATGTGAATTTTCGCGATGATGTGCTGAACGGTCTGGTAAAAAGTGCGGTGTTCGGAGTGGCTATTTCCCTGATTGCGGTTTTCGAGGGCTTTGATTCGGTTCCGACTGCGGAGGGGGTTTCTCGCGCGATCACGCGGACGGTGGTAACCTCGGCGCTGGCGATTCTGGCGCTGGATTTTGTACTGACTTCATTTATGTTCCGAGGCTTATGATGAACCGCAAGGTGATGGATCTCTGGGTGGGCGTATTTGTGGCCATTGGTTTTGCCGCCATCCTGTTTCTGGCGCTCAAGGTCAGTAATTTTTCTGCATCCGGCTTGGCGTCGACTTATGAGATCACGGCGCGCTTTGATAACATCGGCGGCCTGAAGGTGCGGGGACCGGTAAAAAGTGCTGGCGTTGTCGTTGGACGTGTTGCCGATATTCGTTTTGATCCGCAAACCTATGAAGCCAATGTGGTTCTCAAGCTCGATAGTCAGTATCAGTTTCCGCGCGATACGTTTGCCTCGATTCTGACCTCGGGCTTGCTCGGGGAGCAATATATTGGCCTAGATGCCGGGGGAGACGAGCAAATGATCCCTGCGGGTGGCAGAATTACAAAAACCCAGTCGGCAATCGTACTGGAGAAACTGATTAGTCAGTTCCTGTTCAACAAGGCCTCTGAAGGAAAGAAGCATGCGACCGAGTAACCTGACGGTGAAACGATTCCTGGTGGGGTTGATGTTGGTGGCCGGTCTCTCGGGCGCGGCTGTTGCCGAAGAGTACGAAAACCCGCGCGATCCCTGGGAGGGTTATAACCGCGGTGTATTTGCCGTCAATGAGGCCCTCGATATGGTGATCGCCAAGCCGATCGCTCAGGCCTACGAATTCATTATTCCCGAGCCGATCCGTATTCTGGTCACCAACGTGTTTTCCAATATCAGTGACGTGGTCATTGGTATCAACGACCTGTTACAGGGTCGGGGGGAGCAGGCTTTTAACGATTTTGGACGGGTGGTCATCAACACCACCCTGGGTTTCGGGGGCTTGTTCGATGTTGCGGGTAACGCCGGTTGGTACAAAAGCACCAACGATTTTGGTGTGACCTTCGGCCGCTGGGGTGCGCCATCGGGCCCTTATTTTGTGCTGCCGATTCTGGGCCCGAGTAATATCCGCGACACCTTCGGCTGGGCAGCCGATATTGCTGCCAGCCCGCTGAGCATTGTCGTGACTGACCCGACAGCTTTCTGGACGGCCTGGGGCGTGAACTACGTGAATACGCGCGCCAATTTGTTCCCGGCCGAAAAGATCATCGAAGAGGCCGCCACGGATAAGTACAGCTATCTGCGTGATGCCTTTATGCAGAATCGTCTGAACCTCATCAATGAGGGCGCGCCGCCGCCGGGACTGGATGTTGAAGATCCTGCCGAGAGCGATGACAAAAAATGAGCGTGCAGTCCCGGCCATCGTTAGGCGGGGGCAGATGACGAGCTTGTATTCCGGGGGTTAAAATAACATTTTGCCGTTATTGTGAGATCCCGATGATTCGTTTCCTGCGTCATATGATCCTACTGGCCTGCGTGGCCTTTTCGGCCATCTCATCGATGGCCTTTGCGAACCCGCTGCCTCCGGATCAGCTGGTGAAGCAGATCACGCAGGAAACCTATGTTTATGTGAACCAGGACCCGTTGCTCCAAAAAGGGGACACCAGCAAGCTGATTGAGTGGGCGGAGAAGTCGGTCGTCAACAGCTTTGACTTTCAACGCATGACCCGTTTGGCGGTGGGCAAGGATTGGCGGCAGGCCACGCCCGAGCAGCAAAAGCAACTGGTTCAGGAATTCCGCACCCTGTTGATCCGCACCTTTGCCAATGCTTTTATCGGCATCAGCAAGCATCAGACGCTCGAGTACTTGCCGTTCAAAATGCAGGACGACCAGAAGGATGTGATCGTCAAAACGTTGATCCTAAAACCCGGTAAGAAGCCGGTGGACGTGAACTTTAGCCTGGAGAAGGGCGCGGAGGGCTGGTACGTTTACGATGTGGTGCTGGCCGGCGTGTCGCTGATCACCAACTACCGTGAAAGCTTTACGCAAGAAATCCGCACCAACGGTGTCGATGGCCTGATCAAGCAGCTGGCCGATAAGAACCGTCAGGCGGCCCAGAAGGCCAAAGCCTCCTGATCTTGGTGATGTCTGCGCTAAAGCTCGGCGACAATGGCCTCAGCCTGGAGATTAGTGGCAGGATGACTGTCGCTGAGTTGCCGGGTTTGCTCGCCGGGTTGGCGCCCTTTTACGGCATGACGCATGTGGATCTGGCAGCGGTTGACCGCGTCGATTCGTCAGCCTTGAGTCTGTTGCTGGAACTGGGGCGAAGAAGTGGTGGTCACACCGTGACGGTCTACCACGCGCCTGCATCCCTCAGAGCACTGAGTGATTTATACGGTCTTCAGACCTTGTTCTGGGTCGTTTGAAGGGGTGAGCACCCCAGCCGTTGCCGTTGCGCATGTTTCAAAAACGTTTCTGCGCAGCCGTCAGATCGTCCACGCCTTGCAGGATGTGTCGCTGGAAATCATGCCGGGCGAATTTTTTGGCTTATTGGGTCCCAATGGTGCCGGTAAGACGACGCTGATTTCCTGTATGGCCGGGTTGTGTCGCCAGGATAACGGCGACATCCGCATTCTGGGTTACGACACCCGACAGGATTATCGGCAGGCGCGCCGTGCATTGGGCGTTGTGCCGCAGGAGTTGGTGTTTGATCCCTTCTTTTCGGTGCGCGAGATTCTGCGTCTGCAATCTGGTTACTTCGGCATTCAGAAAAACGACGCATGGATCGACGAGCTGTTGGCCGAGCTGGATCTGACCGACAAGGCAGATCATTCGATGCGCAGTCTTTCCGGGGGCATGAAACGCCGGGTTCTGGTTGCCCAGGCGCTCGTACATCGGCCACCAGTGATTATTCTCGATGAACCTACCGCCGGGGTGGATGTGGCACTTCGCCAAGGGCTTTGGCAGTTCATTCGTCGACTGAACCAGGATGGTCATACGATCATTCTGACCACGCATTATCTGGAGGAGGCAGAAGCCCTGTGTGGGCGGCTGGCGCTCATGCGCGCCGGCGAAATCTGTGCCCTGGAAAAGACAGATTCGCTGATTCGTCAGTTCGCCAAACACCGGCTGACGGTTCGTCTGGGGGAGGGCAATGTCCTGCCCGCTGCGCTTCTGACGCTGGCGGTGCCGGTTCCGGCTACCGCGCGGACCTGGGAATGGACGCTGGATGCACTGGCCGATATTGAAACGGTGTTAGCGACGTTGCGCGAGTCGGGTTGCACGCTGGAAGATATGCGTATTTCGCCCCCGGATCTTGAAACTGCCTTCCTGAGCTTTATGGGACAGCAGTCATGACCGAGTTCTTGACGCTGTTGCGTAAGGAGTTGCTTCGCTTCTGGAAAGTTGGTTTCCAAACCGTCTGCGCACCGGTGCTCACGGCCTTGCTCTATCTGATGATTTTTTCGCAGGTCCTGGAAAACCACGTCCAGGTGCACGGCGTTCGCTACACGGCATTTCTCATTCCGGGGCTGGTCATGATGTCGGTACTACAGAACGCCTTTGCCAACAGTTCGTCGTCACTGATTCAATCCAAGATCACGGGCAATCTCGTCTTTGTGTTGCTGACACCGATTTCGAACTTCCAGTTCTTCGCCGCTTACCTGCTGGCCGCCACGGTGCGCGGCGCGGTGGTCGGTGCGGGTGTATTGCTGGCAACCAGCTGGATCGGTGGCCTGACAATGGCCGAACCGCTGTGGGTATTGCTGTTTACCCTGCTGGGGGGCCTGTTGATGGGGAGTCTGGGGTTGATTGCCGGTATGTGGGCAGAAAAGTTCGATCAGCTGGCCGCCTTCCAGAATTTTCTGATTCTGCCACTGACCATGCTGTCGGGCGTCTTCTACTCGGTACAATCTCTCCCTGAGTTCTGGCAGGGGGTGTCCCGAGCCAATCCGGTGTTCTACCTGATCGATGGTTTTCGTTATGGCTTTTTTGCTGTTTCCGATGCCACGCCCTGGCTGAGCCTGGGCGTGGCAACGGCCTTCACCCTGATGATTGGTTTACTAAGTTTTGTCTTGCTGGTGCGTGGTTACAAGCTACGCAGCTAATGGAAGAGTCATGGTTCGTCTTGAAGATATTGAAGCGGCGCTGCGCGCCAAATTGCCGGTGCATCATCTGGCGCTGGATGGTGATGGTCGCCATTTCGAGTTACTCATTGTGAGCGAGGCATTTAATGCGCTGTCGCGTGTCCGTCGTCATCAGGCGGTCTATGGCGCGCTCGGCGATGCGATGCGCGATGAATTGGTGCATGCCCTGACGATGCAGACATTGACCCCGGAGGAGTGGGCGAACCGTGGATAAGCTTCTGATTCAGGGCGGCAACCGCCTACAAGGCGAAATTCGCATTTCCGGTGCAAAGAACGCTGCATTACCGATTCTGTGCGCCAGCCTGCTGACGCGCGAGCCATTGGTGCTGAGCAACTTACCGCATCTGCATGATGTCGCGACGATGATCCGCCTATTGACCAATATGGGGGTTGTTTCGACGCTGGACGGTGCCGAAGCGGGCGTCACGCTCGACGCTAACAGCCTGACGGACCCGACAGCGCCCTATGAGCTGGTAAAGACCATGCGTGCGTCGATCCTGGTGCTCGGCCCACTGGTCGCCCGCTGGGGCGAGGCCAAGGTGTCGTTACCCGGTGGCTGTGCCATCGGCGCACGTCCGGTTGATCAACACATCAAAGGCCTGCAGGCCATGGGCGCCGAGGTGCATGTCGAGGCGGGTTACATTCATGCCAAGGCCCCGGCGGGCGGCTTAAAAGGTGCCCGTATCTGTACGGATATGGTGACCGTGACCGGCACCGAGAACCTGATGATGGCAGCAACGCTGGCGCAGGGCGAAACAGTCCTCGAAAACGCCGCCTGTGAACCGGAAGTCGTTGATCTCGCCAACTGTCTGATCGCCATGGGTGCCAAGATCGAGGGGGCCGGTACCGATCGAATCGTGATTCAGGGGGTGCCTTCGCTGCACGGCGCTGAACATGCCGTGATGCCGGACCGTATCGAAACCGGTACCTACCTCTGCGCTGCTGCCATTACTGGTGGCGACATTGTGTTGCAGGGGACATCGGCCGCCTATCTGGATGCCGTCTCGGCCAAGCTTGTTGAAGCCGGTTGCACGATTAGCGGTAACGCCGATCACATCCGCATTCAGGCCCCGGCCCGTTTGAAGGCGGTGTCGTTTCGCACGGCGCCATATCCTGCCTTTCCGACGGATATGCAGGCGCAGCTGATGGCCATCAACTGTCTTGCGGAGGGCACCGCCATCATCAAGGAAACGATCTTCGAGAATCGTTTCATGCATGCCGTCGAACTCATGCGTCTGGGTGCCGATATTCACATTGATGGTAACTCGGCCGCCGTGAAGGGCGTCGATAAACTGGAGGGCGCCATTGTGATGGCGACGGATCTGCGCGCGTCGGCGGCTTTGGTGATTGCGGGCCTGGCGGCCCAGGGCGAAACGCTCATCGAACGGATTTATCACCTGGACCGCGGTTACGAACGGATTGAGGAAAAACTGGTCCGCCTGGGGGCGTCGGTACGACGCGTCCGTTAGAATAGGGGTTTTGGCCTGGAGCCGACGCTGTGACCAGTAACACCACCGGCATTACGATCGCCCTGTCCAAGGGCCGCATTCTGGACGAGACGCTGCCGCTGCTCGAAGCGGCTGGCATTCTGCCAACTGAAAACCCGGAATCATCGCGTAAGCTCATTCTGCCGACCCAGGATCCAGGGGTGCGTATTGTTATCGTGCGCGCGACCGATGTGCCGACCTATGTGCAATATGGCGCCGCTGATCTGGGGGTGGCCGGTAAAGACGTATTGATCGAGCATGGGGGTCAGGGCTTGTATCAGCCGCTGGATTTGCAGATCGCGCGTTGCAAAATGATGGTTGCGGTTTCCGAAGGTTTTGATTACGCCGCGGCCGTGAAGCCGGGCAGTCGTCTGCGTGTGGCGACCAAGTATGTGAACATCGCGCGCGATCACTTTGCCGCCAAGGGCGTGCATATCGATCTGATCAAACTCTATGGCTCGATGGAGCTGGCGCCCTTGGTGGGTTTGTCGGACGCGATTGTTGATCTCGTATCATCAGGCAACACACTGCGCGCCAATCACTTGCAGGCGGTGGAGGAGGTGATGCCTATTTCGTCGCGTCTGGTGGTGAACCCGGCATCGCTTAAATTGAAACACGCGCGTCTCCAACGAATGCTGGGCGATTTTGAAGCTGCTGTGCAGCGCCTGGTTGACTAAAGGGCGGGAGATTGAAATGATCCGTCGCCTTACCACGCAGTCCCTACGTTTTGACGCTGAACTCAAGGCGTTGCTCGCACTCGAAGCAGAACAGGACGCGAGCATCGAACGCACGGTGCTCGATATCCTGGCGGCGATCCGTCAGCAGGGCGATATGGCGCTTCTGGCATTAACGCGTCAGTTTGATCGTCTGGAAGTGCACGATGCCCACCAGCTAGAACTGCCGCGCGCTGAACTGGACAAAGCACTCGCGTCGCTGTCACATGAACAGCGCACTGCCCTGGAAACCGCTGCCCAACGGATTCGCGCTTTCCATGAACTTCAGCGCGTCGACGGCTGGAGCTATACCGAGGCCGATGGCACGGTGCTGGGCCAACGCGTCACGCCGATTGATCGCGTGGGTCTGTATGTGCCGGGTGGTAAGGCCGCCTATCCGTCGTCTGTTTTGATGAACGCCATTCCGGCCAAGGTGGCCGGTGTTGGTGAACTCATCATGGTGGTGCCGACTCCAGGGGGTGAACGCAACCCACTGGTGTTGGCAGCGGCTGCTATCGCGGGCGTTGATCGCGTGTTCACCATCGGTGGTGCGCAAGCGGTCGGGGCACTCGCTTACGGTACGGCAACCGTGCCGCAGGTCGACAAGATCGTTGGCCCGGGCAACGCATACGTCGCCAATGCCAAGCGCCATGTTTTCGGCACCGTCGGCATCGACATGATCGCCGGCCCATCAGAAATTCTCATCATCGCCGACGGCACGACACCGCCCGATTGGGTGGCGATGGATCTGTTCTCGCAGGCCGAGCATGATGAACTGGCGCAATCGATTCTAATTTGCCCGGATGCGGCTTACCTGGATGCGGTCTCAGAGAGCATCAACCGGTTGCTACCGCAAATGCCGCGCGCTCAGGTGATCCGTACCTCGCTGACCGATCGTGGCGCGTTGATTCTGGTGAAAGATCTTGCCGAGGCCTGCGCCATCAGTAACCGCATCGCGCCCGAGCATTTAGAGTTATCGGTGAGGGATCCGCAGGCGCTGGTCGTGCAGATCCGCCACGCCGGCGCCATTTTTATGGGCGCCTACAGTTCGGAATCATTAGGAGATTACTGTGCCGGCCCGAACCACGTGTTACCGACATCGGGTAGTGCGCGTTTTTCGTCGCCGCTGGGGGTATACGATTTCCAGAAGCGCAGCAGTTTGATCCATGTGTCTCAGGCGGGTGCGCAAACACTGGGTCGTATTGCATCCAGTCTGGCTGAAGGTGAAGGGCTGACGGCGCATGCCCGCTCCGCCGATTTCCGACTCGGCCATTAAGTTTGCTGCCTCGGCGAGGATCACGCCGGGCCCTGCCGCTTTATTCCGTGGTTTTGCCCGGGTCGGACTCTCCGGCTTTGGTGGGGTTTTGCCCTGGGCGCGTCGCTTGTTGGTGGACACTGAACGGTGGCTGACCGCCGAAGAGTTCAATGTGCTGCTTGGACTTTGTCAGTTTCTGCCGGGTCCCAACGTGGTGAATCTGGCAGTGGCCGTGGGTGTGCGTTGCTGCGGGTGGCGCGGGGCGGTGGCCGGCGCGCTGGGGTTGATGCTCGGCCCGTTTCTGATTGCGTTGTTACTTGGCCTGCTGTATGCGCGCTATGGCCAAATCCCGGCGGTGCAGTCCGTCTTGTATGGCGTGACACTAGTCGGCGCCGGGCTTATTATCGCTACCGGCATTCGTATGGGGTTGAACGTCCAGCAACGCGCCGTCTATCTGCCATTTGCCGCGGCAGCTTTTGCTGCCCTGGTCTTTTTGCACTGGCCGTTGCCCATCGTCATGATCGGTGGCGCGGCGCTGACGGTGAGTCTAAGTTGGTGGCGCTTGGCGCGAGAGGCATGCCAATGAGTGTGCTGCTCGATCTTTTTATCAGCTTTTTCCTCGTCGCCTTCGTATCGTTCGGTGGTGCTTCGGCCGTAATCCCTGAGTTCTACCGGATTGTCGTGACCGAACACAGCTGGATGGATGCGCGGACTTTTACCGAGCTCTTTGCGATTGCGCAGGCGGCACCAGGCCCGAATGTACTCATTGTGTCGCTCATTGGGCAATACGTGGATGGTTGGTTGGGGGCACTCGTCGCCACGATTGGTATTTGCTTACCGATGAGCCTGGTCGTTGGGTTGCTGTTCAACTATTGGGATCGGCTACAGCACTGGCGTGGTCGCGCGGCCATTCAACTGGGTGTTGCCCCCCTGGCGGTTGGCCTGGTGCTGGCTTCGGGGGTGCTGATCGCCCGCTCCGCGGCACCTGGTTGGGCAGGGATTGCGCTGGTGGTGTTAACAGTCTGGCTTAGTCTACGGACGACATTGCACCCGCTGTGGCTGATTCTGCTCGGCGCCTTGTTCGGGCTGACGGGCGTTGTCTGAAGTCTTAGCCCAGCATGTCTTGTAACGCGTTGATCAGCGCGCTGCACTCTTCGCGGGTACCAATGGTGATGCGGAGATGCTGGTCGATGCGGGGCAGTCGGAAATGCCGCACGATGATGGCGCGTTCGCGCAGCGCCACGGCCAGTTCGCCGGCATCATGTTGCGGGTGGCGGACAAACACAAAGTTTGCCTGCGATGGCACGACGTCGAAACCGAGAGTGGTTAGTTGTGCGGTCAACCATTGCCGACTATCGATGATGCGCTGGCAGTCCTCTGCGAAGCCCTGGCGGTCTTTGATCGCGGCAATCGCGCCGGCACTGGCCAGCCGATCGACTGGATAGGAATTAAAGCTGTTCTTGATGCGCTCGAGGCCGGCAAGCAGTTCTGGCTGACCAATCGCGAGGCCAACACGGAGGCCAGCCAGTGCGCGCGATTTGGAGAAGGTCTGGACCACGAGCAAGTTTGGGTGATCTTGAACTAGCGGTACGGCGGTCTCCGTGCCAAAGTCCACGTAGGCTTCGTCGACCACAATGACCTGATCTGGCAGGCGGCGACAGAGGCGGCTGATCGCGGCCAGGCTGACGGTTTGGCCAGTCGGCGCGTTAGGGTTCGGGAAGATCACCGCGCCGGCATGGTCAGGAATGGCGTCCAGATCCAGCGAAAAATCATCGTTCAGTGCGACGGTTTCGGCCGTGATGCCATTGAGCTGACAATAAACCGGGTAGAAGCTGTAAGTGATGTCCGGATAAACGAGTGGGCCGTTGTGATTGAGCAACGCCTGGAACGCGAAGGCCAGAATCTCGTCTGAGCCGTTGCCAACGAAAACGTGGTCGCGGCCGACGTCGTAGTAATCAGCGATCGCTTGACGCAGTGCCGTGGAATCGGGATCCGGGTAGAGGCGCAGGTCAGCGCCGGTGGCGGCCTGGATCGCAGCCAGCACGCGGGGTGAGGGCGGATAGGGGCACTCGTTGGTATTGAGTTTGATCAGATTCGCGATCTTGGGCTGTTCGCCCGGGGTATAGGGCGTCAGTCGGTGGACGATCTGGCTCCAGAATCGGCTCATGCGTGGGGACTTTCTTAGGGGCTTTCTTGAGTCTTGGCGGGGCTTGGCGCGCCCTTGCGATGGTATCATGGTAACAACTCATCCTGACTGCACCATCATGCGGCAAGCCACTATTCAGCGCGATACACTCGAAACCCAGATTACCGTCAACATCAACCTTGACGGAACGGGTCAGGCGGATCTGGCCACCGGCGTTCCGTTCCTGGATCACATGCTGGATCAGATCGCGCGTCATGGGCTGGTCGACCTGTCGGTCAAGGCCATGGGGGATTTGCACATCGATGGGCACCACACGGTCGAAGATATCGGCATCACGCTGGGCCAGGCGTTCGCCGAAGCGGTGGGCGACAAGAAGGGAATCGCCCGTTACGGCTATGCCTACGTGCCGCTCGACGAGGCGTTATCCCGCGTCGTGATCGATCTGTCGGGGCGCCCCGGCCTGGTCATGGATGTGCCGTTCAAGCGCGCCTGGATTGGCCAGTTCGATGTTGATCTCTTCTCGGAATTCTTCCATGGCTTTGTTAACCATGCGAAGGTGACCTTGCACATCGATAACCTGCGTGGCGAGAACGCGCACCATCAGGCCGAGACGGTTTTCAAGGCATTTGGCCGGGCGTTGCGGATGGCGGTTGCACCGGATGCCCGTCAGGCCGATGTCATCCCATCGACGAAGGGTTCGCTCTGATCGTTCGTAGGTGCTTGCGCAGCGATCAGCACGACTCCGGGATAAGCCGCTCATGACGTCCACCAATCGTATTGCCGTTGTTGATTATGGCATGGGCAATCTGCGCTCGGTCGAGCAGGCCTTGCGCCATGTCGCCGAAGGCGCCGAGGTGGTGCTGGCGTCGACGCCGGATCTCGTGGAGTCGGCGGATCGTGTTGTGTTCCCCGGACAAGGCGCCATGCGTGACTGTATGGCCGAGCTGGATTTGCGCAATCTGCGTCAGGCCGTGAAAGATGCCGCGGCCAATAAACCTTTCCTAGGCATCTGTATCGGTTTGCAAATGCTGTTTGACCACAGCGAGGAGGGCGATGCTGCCGGTCTGGGGATTCTGCCGGGACAGGTTAGGCGCTTTGCCGGTGATCTTCAGGGACCCGATGGCCAGCGCTTGAAAGTGCCACACATGGGCTGGAACCAGGTTCGGCAGCAACCACACCCGTTGTGGTCGGGTATTGCCGATCAGGCCTACTTCTACTTTGTGCACAGCTACCATGTGGTGCCGGATGCCCCGTCGCTGGCGGTCGGCCAGACCGAGTACGGGTTGCCATTTACGACCGCTGTGGCGCGTGACAATATTTTCGCGATCCAGTGTCACCCTGAAAAGAGTGCCCGGGATGGATTGCAACTCCTGCGTAATTTTGTGAGCTGGGTGCCCAAAGCACCCGTATGATTATCTGATCTGACGCGACATCAAGACTCATCATGCTGATCATTCCCGCCATCGACCTCAAGGACGGCCAATGCGTCCGTCTCAAACAAGGCCTCATGGAAGACGCCACCGTCTTCAACAACAGCCCGGCAGCCCAGGCGCAAGCCTGGCTTGATCAGGGCGCCCGCCGTCTGCACCTCGTCGATCTGAACGGCGCCTTCGCTGGCAAGCCCGTCAATGATGGTGCCGTACGCAGCATTCTGGAGGTGGTTGAAGAACGCATCCCGGTGCAGCTTGGCGGGGGGATTCGTGATCTCGATACCATCGAGCGTTATCTCGACCTGGGCATCAGCTACGTCATTATTGGCACTGCTGCCGTGAAGACACCGGGCTTTCTGCAGGACGCCTGCACGGCGTTTCCGGGCCACATCATCGTCGGTCTGGATGCCAAAGACGGCAAGGTTGCCGTGGATGGCTGGTCCAAGATTACCGGGCATGATGTGATCGATCTGGCGCAGAAGTTCGAGCACTATGGGGTTGAAGCAATAATCTATACCGACATCGGCCGTGACGGCATGCTGTCGGGCATTAATGTGGAAGCCACCAAGAAGCTGGCGCAGGCGCTCAAGATTCCGGTCATCGCTTCGGGAGGGCTCACCAATATGGCGGACATCTCGGCACTGTGCGCCGTCGAAGAAGAGGGTGTCACAGGCGTGATCGCTGGCCGCGCTATTTATGACGGTTCGCTGGATCTGGGCGCGGCTCAGGCCGAGGCTGACCGACTGAGCAAGGCCGCAGGCCTGGTCAGCGACCAGTAATCACCATGCTTGCCAAGCGCATCATCCCCTGTCTGGACGTGACTGCTGGTCGCGTGGTGAAGGGGACGAATTTCGTCGGTCTGCGTGATGCCGGAGATCCGATCGAGATTGCCCGGCGTTACGATGCGCAGGGTGCCGATGAGCTGACCTTTCTCGACATCACAGCCAGCTCGGATCAGCGCGACATCATTCTGGACGTTGTCGAGGCATGTGCCGCGCAGGTCTTTATTCCGCTGACCGTTGGCGGTGGTGTCCGTCAGGTGGCCGATGTGCGCCGCCTGCTGCACGCGGGTGCCGACAAGGTCTCAATGAACACGGCAGCGGTTGAACGCCCGGAGCTTGTGCGCGAAGCCTCCGACAAGGTTGGTTCGCAATGCATTGTGGTAGCCATCGACGCTAAACAGGTCGCGCCGGGGCGTTGGGAGGTCTTTACCCATGGCGGCCGCAAGGCGACCGGGCTTGACGTCGTCGCTTGGGCCTGCAAGATGGCCAACTATGGTGCCGGCGAAATTCTGCTCACCAGTATGGATCGTGATGGCACTTGCGAAGGGTTTGATCTGGCGCTGACACGGGCGGTTTCGGATGCGGTGCCGGTCCCTGTGATCGCCAGCGGCGGTGTCGGGTCGCTGGCGCATCTGGCCGATGGCGTCAGCGAGGGTCATGCCTCGGCCGTGCTCGCCGCGTCGATTTTCCATTTCGGCCAGCACACGGTGCAGGAAGCCAAGGCCTATATGAAGGAACGGGGCATCCCCGTCCGGTTGTGACATGAGTCAGGATCTGAACCCCGAACTGAATTGGCTGGATGCCCTGCGTTTCAACGACGACGGGCTGATCCCGGCCATTGCTCAGGACGCCGAGACCGGGGTCATCCTCATGCAGGCCTGGATGAATCGCGAATCCCTGGTGCAGACCGTCGAAACGGGTCGGGCGGTATACTGGTCTCGTTCCCGTCAGCGCCTGTGGCGCAAGGGCGAGGCGTCCGGTCATGAACAGCTCGTCCGGGCCATCCGGACAGATTGCGACGGCGATGCCATTCTCATGCTGGTAGAACAGCAGGGCGCTATTCCCTGTCATACCGGCCGCTCAACCTGCTTTTTCTATGCGCTGATCGGAGACCACTGGTCGCCCGTGGAACCTGTGCTGAAAGACCCTAAGGATATCTACCAATGAAAGCTGGCACACTGGAAGTACTTAATCGTTTGAGCGAAACCTTGCTCGCGCGTCGTCACGCCGATCCGTCGACCTCGTACACGGCGTCGCTGTTTGCCAAAGGTCCGGATGCAATTCTCAAAAAGATCGGCGAAGAATCGGCCGAGCTGATTATGGCGGCCAAGGACGGTAAGCGTTTACCCATTGTTAACGAGGCCACCGATGTGGTTTATCACATCCTCGTGCTGATGGCCTTTTTTGACCTGTCGGCTGACGACATTCTGCAGGAACTGCACCGTCGCGAAGGCATCTCCGGCATTGACGAAAAACGCGCACGTTCGACCAGCTAAGGGAGTCCTTATGAGTACCAACTGCCTATTCTGCAAAATTGTCGCGGGCCACATTCCGTCTAAGAAAATTTACGAAGACGATCTCGTTTACGCCTTTCGCGACATCAATCCGCAACGGCCGGTGCATCTTCTGGTGATTCCGAAGCAGCATCTGACCTCGTTGCAGCAGGTCTCGGCCGCGGATGAGCCAACGCTGGGGCGCATTCTTTCGGTGGCCAATCAACTGGCTGTCGAAGCCGGTAGTCCGGGTGGTTTCCGTGTCATCATTAACAATGGTGAGATCGGTTGTCAGGAAGTACCGCACCTGCACGCACACGTGGTTGGCGGCGACCAACCGGTTGGTCCGATGCTCAAGCGTCTTGCTTGAAACAACGTATTACTATCTCAACGCAGGGAGTTAACGTCATGGGTTCATTTAGTATCTGGCACTGGCTGATCGTTCTGGTCATCATTCTGCTGATTTTCGGTACCAAGAAGCTGCGTAATGTCGGTCAGGACCTGGGTGGCGCTGTCAAAGGCTTCAAGGAGGGGCTCAAGGAGGGCGAGTCTGCTAGCGTTCCTGGTCAAGGCGCAGGCACCCCGGTGCCGCCGGCAGAGCAACCCGGGGCGCGCACGATCGAAGGTGAATCAACCAAGAGTTGAATATCCTGAGCTTAGCTTACCCGCGCAGGGCTTTGTGCGAGCGCGGGTTTGTTTTTTCGGATCACGGTGAATGATCATTTCCCATGTTTGATATTGGTTTTTCCGAATTGCTTCTCGTGGCAGTTGTGGCGTTGGTCGTCATCGGCCCAGAACGCCTGCCCGGGGTTGCGCGCAATATCGGTCAGTTAACCGGGCGATTGCAGCGTTACGTGCATGACATCAAGCGCGACTTCAATCGTGAAGTTGAATTTGAAGAGATTCGTCGCATACAACAGGAAATGGAGAGCACCGTGCAGTCGATGCAAGAATCGATGCGTGTGGTGGAATCAACGCTGAAACACGAAGTTGGGCGGCACCAGACTGGCACTGCCGAAGTGTCACCGGCACCTACTGTTGCTGAGATTGCAGAGGTTACCGCCAAAGAATCGCCAGCGCTCACCAAGCCACGTAACCGCAAAAAGCCGGACACGCAGGTGGCCCATTCGGCACCGGCAGCGCATGCAACCGTGGCGCCAGCCCCGGATGATGAGCAGTTTCGACTGTTCTAACCATGATGCGTTTGCCTAAATTTCTCCAGCGTTCGAACGCACAGCCAGAAACCCCCCCAGTGCTGGAGGGGCCGGTAGAAGGCGCGGGGGTCCATGGAACCCTGATTGAACACCTAGTCGAACTGCGCACACGAATTATTCGTGCAGCCTTAGCTGTGCTGATAGTGTTTCTGGTGCTGTTTCCGTGGTCCCGCGATTGGTATGCTTTGTTAGCGGAGCCAATGATCGCCGCGTTGCCGCAGGGGGGGCAGATGATCGCGACCGACGTGGTGGGCGTTTTCCTCGTGCCGGTCAAAGTCACTTTGATGTTGGCTTTCTTGTTGGCGCTACCCGTGGTGCTCTGGCAGGTTTGGGCCTTTATTGCCCCCGGTTTGTATCAGCATGAAAAATCGCTGGCGGTTCCACTTATGCTGGCCTCGCTGGGCCTATTTGCCGCTGGCATGGCCTTTGCCTACTTTGTGGTATTCCCATCGGTTTTTGGCTTTATGGTGGCCATCGCGCCCGAAGGTGTGGCCTGGATGACCGACATCGACAAGTATTTGTCGTTTGTGCTGACCACCTTTCTGGCCTTTGGGTTTACCTTTGAGGTCCCCGTGGTTGTGATCGTGCTGGTGCGTATGGGCATTGTTTCACTCGATAAACTTCGTGCCTGGCGTCCTTATGTGATTGTTGGCGCTTTTGTGATCGGTGCCATTTTTACCCCGCCAGACGTGATGTCGCAGGTACTGCTGGCAGTGCCGCTCTGGTTGCTCTACGAGTTGGGCATTGTATTGGCTCAGTTCGTGAAGCCGGTGGCCAGGGTCGACGCCAACGCCAGCGACAACGTTGAAACAGATCAGACCATCTGATCCGAGTGCCGTTTTTCGACCGGCTCGCCGGCGCGAAACAACATCAGGGTTCCCGGCGCAATACGTGTCCAGGCTTCATTGTCGGTGAGCGGGGTTGTCGCGATCACGCTGACGCGATCGGTGTCGGCGGTCACCTCGCTGAAATCAATCGAGACATCGTCGTCTTTCAGGTGTGCCTGATTAAACGGGGCGCGCCGCACGATGTAATGCAGGTCGGTGGAACAATGGGTAATGAGCCAACGTCCGTTTGACAGTAAGAAATTTGCCGGGCCATGCGCGCGCAGCATGGCGGCGACTTCGGCCATCGTGTCGAGTAGGTGTTCGTAGCTGGGCGCCTTTGGGCCAAAGCGGGAGGCCAGGGTGTCCAGCAAAAAGCAGAAGGCGCGCTCGCTGTCGGTGGTGCCGACAGGCAGATACCGGCCCGAGAGTTCCGGATTGAAGTCGACCAGGTTGCCGTTGTGGGCAAAGACCCAGTAGCGACCCCACAGTTCCCTCTGAAAGGGATGGGTATTCTGCAGACTGATGTCCCCCTGGGTGGCTTTGCGGATGTGTGCCACGACATTCATGGATTGGATCGGGTAATCCTTCACCAGGCTCGCCAGCGGCGACTCGATCGACGGGGAAGGATCGAGAAAGACGCGGCAACCCCGGCCATCCTCCCCTTCGAAAAAACCAATACCCCAGCCGTCTTTGTGCACATCCGTACCGCCACCACGCTTGGCGAATCCGCTGAATGAAAAACAGATATCCGTCGGTACGTTACAACTCATGCCGAGCAGCTGGCACATGCATTAAACTCCACACAGGATTATTCAAGGAACGACCCATGGCTTTTGTCACTCGTGACGCGCTGACGCACGCACTGAACGAACTTCTCAAACCTGAGGGTTTTAAGGATTATTGCCCAAACGGTTTGCAAGTGGAAGGCCGTGACGAGATTGCATCCATCGTCTGTGGTGTCACCGCCAATCAGGCCTTGTTGGACCTGGCCGTGAGCGAGGGTGCCGATGCCATTCTGGTGCATCACGGCTGGTTCTGGCGCGGCGAGCGCGAGGCGGTGACCGGGATCAAGCGTCAGCGCCTCAAAACCTTGCTGACTCATGACATCAACCTGTTTGCCTACCATCTGCCACTGGATGCGCATCCAACCCTGGGCAATAATGCGGGCCTGGCCAAGGCCGTTGGCTGGGCGCAGACCGGCGTGTTTGGGGAACAGGGGTTGGGTTGCCTGGGAACACCACCTGGGGGTGCCACCGTGGCCTCGGTCGCCGCCGATCTGGAAAAGGCCCTTGGTCGGCCCCCTTTCGTACTTGCTGAATCGATGGGTCAGCCGATTCGTCGCATTGCCTGGTGTACCGGGGGCGCTCAGAGCTATTTCGAAGCGGCTATTCAGGCCGGCGCCGACGCCTTTGTCACGGGCGAAGTCTCCGAGCCGATGGTGCACCTGGCAAGGGAAACCGGTGTGGCCTATCTGGCGGCCGGCCACCACGCGACGGAGCGTTTTGGCGTTCAGGCACTCGGTCAGGCGATGGCTGATCGCTTCGGGATCCGGATGTGTTACCTGGAAGTCGATAGCCCGGTCTGATTGCCTAAAAATTGGGCGCTTCAGGCATTCCTTGACGCGCGCCACCGATCGCCATAATTATGAATTTTAGGCGGTTCGCTTGGCCACCTGCATGCTAGAATTCTTCCATCCGATTGGAGCATAACGCTAGGTCCAAATGGGCGTAGGGCGTGTGTCATCGTTCGGCATATAAGGTTTTATACGTTCTTAATTGGGCGGGTGGGGGAGTATCCGTCTGATCTTCGTAACCATAATAGGCAAGGAAAGCGCATGAAGATTCATGAGTACCAAGGCAAGGAGATCTTGCGTCAATTTGGTGTGCCGGTCCCGCGTGGCATTCCGGCGTTCACGGTGGAAGAGGCGGTTGCAGCCGCCGAGAAACTGGGCGGACCCGTGTGGGTCGTCAAGGCTCAGATCCACGCCGGTGGTCGCGGTAAGGGCGGTGGCGTTAAAGTCGCCAAGTCGATCGAGCAAGTCAAAGAACTGGCCGAACAGATTCTAGGCATGCAGCTCAAAACGCACCAGACCGGCCCTGAAGGCCAAAAGGTGCGTCGCGTCTATATCGAAGACGGCGCTGACATCAAGAAGGAATACTATGTTTCCATCGTCACCGATCGCGCCAGCCAGAAGGTCGCTGTGATCGCTTCGAGCGAAGGCGGCATGGATATCGAAGAGGTTGCCCACAAAACGCCCGAAAAGATCGTTACCGAGCTGGTTGATCCGCTGACCGGTCTGGGCCAGGCACAGGCACTTAAGATCGCCAATGCCGTGGGTCTGACAGGCGCTTCTGCCGATCAGGCTGCTGATGTGCTGCAAAAGCTCTACAAGTGCTACATGGATACTGATGCATCGCTGGTGGAAATCAACCCGCTGAACTGCGATAGCAAAGGCAACATCATTGCCCTGGACTCCAAGTTCAACTTTGACTCTAATGCCCTGTATCGCCACCCGGAAATCGTGGAGCTGCGCGACCTGGACGAAGAAGATGCCGACGAAGTCGAAGCTTCAAAGTTCGATCTGGCCTACATCTCGCTCGACGGCAATATCGGTTGTCTGGTGAACGGTGCCGGTCTGGCCATGGCCACCATGGACACCATCAAGCTGTTCGGTGCCGAGCCGGCCAACTTCCTCGACGTTGGCGGCGGTGCCACGACCGAGAAGGTGACTGAAGCCTTCAAGATCATGCTCAAGAACCCGAAGGTCAAGGGCATTCTGGTCAACATCTTCGGCGGGATCATGCGTTGCGACACCATCGCCACCGGCGTGGTTGCAGCAGCCAAAGAAACCAAGCTGTCGGTGCCACTGGTTGTACGCATGAAGGGCACCAACGAAGATCTGGGCAAGCAAATCCTCAAGGATTCGGGCCTGCCGATTATCTCTGCCGATTCCATGGCCGAAGCCGCCACCAAGATCGTTGCTGCGGTCAAGTAAGGAGCATTGAATGTCTATCCTGATTAACAAAGACACCAAAGTCATCACCCAAGGCATCACCGGCAAGACCGGTCAGTTCCACACCGAGAAGTGTATCGAATACGCGAACGGCAAGAACTGCTTTGTTGCTGGCGTTAACCCAAAGAAGGCCGGCGAGAAGATCCTCGACGTACCCATCTACGGTACGGTTAAGGAAGCCGCTGCAGATACCGGCGCCACCGTGTCGGTCATCTACGTGCCGCCCCCGGGCGCTGCTGCTGCCATCTGGGAAGCCGTTGAAGCTGACCTGGATCTGGCCATCTGTATCACGGAAGGGATTCCCGTCCGCGACATGTTGATCCTGCGCAACAAGATGAAGGAAAAAGAAGCCAAGGGCGGCAAGAAGACGCTGCTTCTCGGCCCGAACTGCCCGGGTCTCATCACCCCGGACGAAATCAAGATCGGCATCATGCCGGGCCATATCCACAAAAAGGGTCGTATCGGGGTTGTGTCCCGTTCGGGCACCCTGACGTACGAAGCCGTCGGTCAGCTGACCGAACTGGGTCTGGGTCAGTCGACCGCGGTGGGTATTGGTGGCGACCCCATCAATGGCCTGAAGCACATCGACATCATGAAGATGTTCAATGATGATCCTGATACCGACGCAGTCATCATGATTGGTGAAATCGGTGGTCCGGATGAGGCCGAAGCTGCTCGCTGGTGCAAAGACAACATGAAGAAGCCGATCGTTGGCTTCATCGCTGGTGTCACTGCCCCTCCGGGCAAGCGCATGGGCCACGCCGGTGCCCTGATTTCGGGTGGTGCGGATACCGCCGATGCCAAGCTCGCCGTGATGGAAGAGTGTGGCTTCACGGTGACGCGTAATCCGTCTGAAATGGCCAAGCTGCTCAAGGGTCTGCTGTAATCGGGAAACCGATTCGGTAACCAGAAAACCCGGCCTCGGCCGGGTTTTTCTTTTTTGTGGGATAGTCAGTCCTGATGAATCTGAAAACGCTACCAAGAGGACTCTCGACAAAAGAAGCGCACGACCGTCTTGAGAGAGATGGTTTGAATGAGCTGTCGCTCGAAAAAACGCGTGGTCTCCTCAAAATTTGCGCCGAGGTTGTGACCGAGCCCATGTTCATGCTGTTGCTGGCCGCGGGTGGCATTTACCTGCTCATGGGCGATGTACACGACGCATTCGTGCTGATGGGTTTTGTCGGGATCATCATTCTGGTGACGGTCGCCCAGGAGCAGCGCACTGAGCGCGCGCTGGAAGCCCTGCGCGATCTGTCCAGTCCGCGGGCATTGGTTATTCGTGATGCCGTTGAAACGCGCATCCCCGGTCGTGAGGTGGTGGTGGGTGACATCCTCCTGCTTGCCGAGGGCGACCGAGTGCCGGCGGACGCACGGATTCTCGAGTTTCACGAACTATCGGCCGACGAATCCATGTTGACGGGCGAGTCGATCAGCGTACCGAAACTATCAACCGATGAACTGGTCTACGCGGGCACGATGATCGTGCGCGGCCAGGGCATTGCCGAGGTGGTTGCTACAGGTCATACCACGCGCTTGGGCAATATTGGTAAGGCGCTAGAGGAAATCAACCCGGAAGCCTCGCCACTCCACCAGCAAGTAAAACGATTGACCGTCCGGATTGCTGCATTTGCATTACTGCTTTGTGCAGCGCTCACATTCATTTATGGGTTCAGCAGCGGCTCGTGGCTAGAGGGGGTGCTGTCGGGTATTACGCTCGCTATGGCGGCGTTGCCGCAGGAATTTCCGGTCATCATGATCGTTTTCTTTGCTTTGGGGGCGCGCCGTATCGCCCAGCAGAAGGTGTTGACGCGAAATCTCAATGCCATCGAAACGTTGGGTAAAACCACCGTGTTGTGCGTCGATAAAACTGGAACGCTGACAGAAAACCGTATGAAGGTGGCAGCACTCGCCATTGATGGGGCAGTGCTCGGCGTCGATGGGCTGGCGGTTTTGCCAGACGTCTATGCAGAACTCGTTCGATTTGCGGTGCTGGGCAGCGAAATCGAGCCGTACGATCCCATGGAACAGGCTTTGCATAGGTTTGCGCGGCAGACGCTGAATCAGGCGTTACTGCCGAGTCAGGATTGGGAGTTGGCGCGTGAATACGAATTGAGTCCTGAGCTCATGGCAATGTCTCATGCCTGGCACGATCCGAAACTGCCAAACCGTGTGATTGCCTCTAAAGGGGCGCCAGAGGCAATTGTCGAGCTTTGTCATCTGCCAGAATCGCGCAAGCAACAGATTGAAAAAGAAGCCATGGCATTGGCCGGGCAGGGTTTGCGGGTGCTTGGCGTCGCAAAGGGAACGTATCCTGTTAGGCGCGATTGGCCGGCCATTCAGCACGGTTTTGACTTTGAGTTTGTCGGCCTGGTTGGCCTGGAGGACCCGGTGCGCAGTGATGTGCCGGCTGCTGTGGCAGCGTGCCAGCGTGCCGGTATCCGGGTGATTATGATCACCGGAGATCATCCGACAACCGCTGCTGCCATTGCCCGCAAGGTGGGTATTGCCCCCGGAGATGTGCATGCCCGTATCACGCCGGAACGTAAGTTACAGATTGTAGAAAGTCTCAAGCGCGAGGGTGCGATTGTGGCGATGACGGGGGATGGCGTCAATGATGCCCCAGCGCTGAAAGCGGCACACATTGGTATCGCCATGGGTAAGCGCGGTACCGATGTGGCCCGCGAGGCGGCCTCGTTGGTGCTCATGGAAGATGATTTCGCCTCAATCGTGACAGCCATTGCTCTGGGCCGCCGCATTTTTAATAATCTGCGGCAGGCCTTGCTGTATACGCTCACCATTCACATTCCCGTCATCTGCCTGTCGATCCTGCCGGTGCTCCTTGGTTTGCCGCTACTTCTGTTGCCGATTCATATCGCCTTTCTCGAACTGGTGTTCGATCCGACGTGTTCGCTCGTCTTTGAAGCAGAGCGTGGCATGGGCAAGGAGATGACCATGCCCCCTCGCAATGCGGCAGCACCTTTGTTGACTGTTTCGCAAATGGTGACGCATGGCCTGCTAGGCCTAGTCGTTGGCCTTATCTTGACGGGATGTTATCTGTGGCTATACACGGGCGACCAGTCGATCCAGATGGCCCGGGCCGTTATCTTCACGATGCTGGTCTCGGCGACGATTGGTTTTGTGCTTGCGTTGCGCCAGAGCCGAACTCATATGGTGCAAATCTTTTCTAGACTCCCCAGACTTAGCGTGGCTGTTCTGGCCATCACATGGTGTTGCCTTTTGCTGATCACCATGAATCCGCCCATTGCAGGATTATTTGCTATGGCCACGCTTCCGGTGATGGTGAGTATTTTTCTGTTCATGGGCGTTGTCGGGGGTGTTGTGTTTTTAACTGCACTGATTCAGAGTTTTTGCCGTCCTCGATGACTTGGGTGTAATCTGACCCCGCATTGATTGCAAAGGATCTCGCGATGACCACAGTGGATTTGGCTGATCACCCCCCGGGGCAGCGTTTTCTGGCCTACGCGCCGGGCCGGATGCCAGTATTGATTGATGCCATGGCACGACAAGCAGCTCCGCTGTTGATGGGCCAGGATAAAGTTGCAGTGATCGGAATACTGCGTCGTGGCGCGCCACTCGCCGATCATTTGACCCAATCTCTGGCCAGGCAATTCAAGATCGCTCAGCCATTAAGGCTGGATCTCAAGGTAAAACGTTATGCGGATGACCTCAAACTGTTGCATCCAGAAACACAGCTGACCGAGTCTTCGGGCCAAGCCACGCTGGATCTGACGGGTTACACCCTGCTGGTCGTGGATGATGTTCTCTATACCGGCAGTTCATTGCTACGGGTGGTTGAATGGCTCAATGCCAAGTCGCCCAATGCCATCTACACGGCGGTCCTGGTTGATCGCCATGTGACGCAGCTACCCGTCAAGGCGGACGTGGTGGGTGTCCACCTGCAGGTAGCTGCGGGCGATATCGTGGAGTGTCATGTGCCGCCCTACGAACCCTTGTTCCAGATCGAATTGTTACGTCTGAATCATGGTGTTTGAAGATCGTGTTGACGCCGGGCGTCAGTTGGCAAAAGCGTTGGCGGCCTATCGCGGCCGGCACCCCGTCGTTTTAGCTATTCCGCGAGGCGGTGTGCCATTGGGTCGGATTGTCGCAGATGCGTTGGCCGGGGATCTGGATGTGGTGCTGGTGCGCAAACTGGGCGCCCCCTACAACCCGGAGTTTGCCGTGGGGTCGGTTGGTGAATCTGGTAAGGTGTTCGTGGCGGATTATGCCGAACGGGCCGGCGCCGACAGCCGCTACATCGCCGAAGAGGCGGATCGGCAACGGGAAACGATTCGTCGCCGGCGGGCGCAGTACAACGAGGTGCATGATTCGGTTAATTTGGCGGGGCGTACAATCATTGTGGTCGATGATGGTCTGGCGACGGGGACCACGATGTGTGCCGCCCTCCAGGAGGTTCGTGCCTGCAAGCCGGCCCGGTTGATCTGTGCGGTGCCGGTCGGTTCGCCAGAAGCGATTGCCCGCGTCCGTCCGCTCTGTGAAGCGGTTGTTTGTCTGGCAATTGAATCGGATTTTGGCGGTGTGGGACAGTTTTACCGGGATTTTCGGCAAGTCGAGGATGAAGCGGTGTTGAGCATACTCAAGGACAACTCATGACTCTTTTACAGCATGCATCGTCACGACTGCCGCGAGAATTGAGATGGTTTCTAACAATCTACGTGGCGGTGCTGATCCCCATTTATCTAGTCACCTACGGCCCAACGAATTTTCTGTACTTCTGTGACATGGCGCTTTTGCTGACGCTGGTGGCGATGTGGCACAGAAGTGCATTGCTGGTTTCGGCTGCGGCCGTGGGGATTCTTTTGCCACAGCTGTTGTGGGCGCTGGATTTTATGTCGTCGTTGTTTGGTTTGCCGATTACCGGTATGACGGAATACATGTTCCAGGATTCGATTCCTTTACATGTGCGTGTGCTGTCATTCTTTCATTTCTGGTTGCCATTTTTGCTGCTCTGGCTGCTACGACGAACCGGATATCACCCTCGGGGTTTGCCCGTCTGGATGGTGCTGTCTTTTGCTTCGTTGTATGTCTGTTATTTCTTTATTCCGCCACCACCGGCACCTGTTTCCAACCCGAATTTACCCGTCAATATCAATTACGTGTATGGGTTCAGCGATGCAGCGCCGCAGTCATGGATGCCCGAGGCTGTCTGGTTTGTGCTGCTACAGGTCATGCTGGTTTTTCTGGTCTTCCTTCCTTCGCACTGGGCGCTCAAACGACTTTATCCGCCGGCGCCGGATGCCAAGTCGGATAATCAGCCCGCTGCCTGACCGCGCTGACTTTGCCAGCATCTGACCCATGGGGTAAGATGCCCTTAGCAGTTTCATGGTCTATTTGGAGAAGCACATGCGTAAGTCGATGCAAGCAGGTTTTACTCTGATCGAACTGATGGTGGTCATTGCCATTGTCGGTATTTTGGCGGCGGTGGCCTTGCCGGCCTATCAGAACTACACGATTCGTGCCAAAGTCTCGGAAGGACTGCTGGCTGCTTCAGCTTGCAAGGTGTCGGTCACCGAGGCCGTGCAGAGTGGTAATGCGACGATTCCGGCGAATTTGTGTTCGGGTAGCACACAGTACGTGGAAAGCGTCACCTCGGGCGGGGATGCCGGTAATGCGACCGTCACTGTCACCGTCAAGGGCATCGATAAAAACGTCGATGGCAAGACGATTGTCTACACCGGTGCAGTAGCCAACTCGACAATTTCAGCCTGGACGTGCACCTCGTCACTGGAACAGAAGTATCTGCCATCCGGTTGTACGGGCAAATAAGGCGCTCGTTCTGACGCGAAAGCCGTGGGTTGGTCTCACCCACGGTTTTTTTACGCCGCTAGGCTGTGAAACAAGGCATAGCCGCGGGCAGCTTTGCTCTCGTCGGTGGGTTTGAGCGCAACGTGTGCTTGTAATTGGGCGGCCAACATCAGCAGTGCATCAATGTCACCGGCCTTGAGTTCAAGCTCGAGTTCACAGAGTGGTAGCTGTCCCTGACGGCCATGTCGATTGGCTTGGATGGTGCCCCGATCGAGTGCAACTTCCACCGTGCTGTTGGCTACCGTCACCAGCCAGGTGCGCCGCTCGAAATCGGTCGTGAATACGGGCACGAGTTGATTTGCAACGGTTGTCAGGGTACCGGCGACAGCTGCATCACTGACCAGCTGCCTGAAATCGAAAGCACCCGGTTGCGTTGGACCTTCCCATTCCTGTCGTTGACTAAGGCCACCTTGGGTTTGCCCCGCCGTTTTGACGGTCAGCAGCGTCTGGTTGAGCATTTTTCGCTCCCGAACCGCCACTTTTTGCCGGGTAAGAGCCAGATCATCCGTGTCGAAATAAGTGTTGGCCAGATGCTGGTGCGTCGGCGTGTTTTGGAGCAGCGGATGCTTCAACAATGTGCTGATCGCTTCGGGATCGATGCTGAGTTTGAGTTCAGTTTCAGTGGCCATGGCATTAAAAAACCCGCGGGTAGGTCTACCGGCGGGTTATTGGATCCCTCGAGCTTTGATCAGGTTTTTAGATCGCCAGAGATATAGCCAGCCAACTGCTGGATGGTTGCTTCCTGATCCGAGATAATCGACTTCACGACATCACCGATGGAAATCAGCCCAACGACTTTGCCACCCTCCATGACAGGTAGGTGACGGATATGGCGTTCGGTCATGATGCTCATACAGTCCGCGATAGTCTGCTGCGGCGTGATGGTGATCAGCTGGCTGGTCATGAGTTCCCGAATGACCGTGTCGCGCGAATTCCGACCACGCAGAATCACCTTGCGCGCGTAGTCACGTTCGGTGAAGATCCCCTTGAGTTCTTCTCCCTCGGTGACCAGTACCGAGCTGATGTCTTCGCGCGCCATAAGTTCCAGAGCTTCCAGAACGGATGCATCCGGGCGAAGCGAATAAATGCCGGAAGATTTACGATCCAGCAGCTGACGTACGGTGAGAGGCATGCCTGTCTCCTGTGTTTTTTTGAACCGGGATCTAACCCGTTTTATGGCCGACGCATTGCGACCCAAGGGTAGTAAGATATGCTGCCTCGCCACTTCTGGCAAGAGGCTGTGCAACACGATGATTTTTTTTGGCTCACCTTATGGACTCCCGCCCTGGTATTGAACGACTTGAGCAACTTTTGCGCCAGCTGGAGCGCTCGCCGGCAGGCGGTCACGTCAGCTTGGTGGGTGCGGGCCCCGGGGATCCGGGTTTGCTGACGTTACGGGCGATGCACCGCATCATGATGGCTGAGGTGGTTTTGTATGACAACCTCGTCGGGCCAGAGATTCTGGCCTTGATACCATCGAGGGCGGAGCGACATTATGTGGGCAAGAAGGCAGCTCAGCACGCGCTGCCTCAGGATGAAGTGAATGCCTGGCTGGTGCGCTTGGCGCAATCCGGCAAACGGGTGGTGCGGCTCAAGGGTGGGGATCCGTTTATTTTCGGCCGTGGCGGCGAAGAAATGGAAGCCCTGTTGGCCGCCGCTGTGCCGGTGGAGATTGTGCCGGGTATTACTGCAGCAACCGGTTGCGCGGCGTTTGCGGGTATTCCGCTGACGCATCGGGATTGGGCGCAGTCTGTGACCTTTGCCACGGGGCATTTAAAGAGTGGCGTAGTTGATCTGGACTGGGTTGGCTTATCCCGGCCCCAACAGACGGTGGTGTTCTATATGGGCCTAAGCGCCGCTGCGGGCATTGCCGATGCGCTGATTACGCACGGACGCGCACCGGAGACCCCGGTGGCGGTGATTTACCACGGTACGCGACCCGACCAGCAAGTCCTGGTCGCGACGCTTGAAACGCTTGCCCAAACGATTAACGCCGAAGGTTTAAAGCCTCCGGCGCTATTGATCGTGGGCGAAGTTGTCCGGCTCTATCGGCCGAACTGATCGCTATTTAAGCTGCTTGTGCAGGAATACCGTTGCCGATGCGGGCAATCCGGTTGTTGGCATCGGCGTACACCAGTTGCGGCGCGTAGTTAGCCAGCTCGACTTCGTTGTACACGGCAAACGTCGCGATGATCAGCAGATCGCCGGGCGCAGCGCGGCGGGCGGCCGAGCCGTTGACCGAAATGATGCCCGATCCACGGGCACCGCGGATCGCATAGGTCGTGAAGCGCTCGCCATTGTTGATGTTCCAGATGTCGATCTGCTCGTATTCGCGAATGTTCGCGGCGTCGAGGAGATCCTCATCGATGGCACAAGAGCCCTCATAGTGCAATTCCGCATGCGTGGTGGTCACGCGGTGCAGCTTCGACTTGAGCATGGTTCTTTGCATGGATTCTTAACCCTAAGCGGCAAAAGGAAACGCATTGTGTCGCGTCATTTTAAGCCTGTCAATAACCTTTTTTGGATTTTCATGCGAAGCTAAAAATCCATATAAATCAGTGGGTTCTAGATCTCAAGGTTGTCAAGTAGGCGGGGGGTTCCCAGCCGCGAGGCGGCAACAACGACCAGATTGTGGTCTTCCGGGCTAGCGGGCATGAGATCTTGCTGCCGTCGTATGCTGATGTAATCAGTCTGCCAGCCATGGCTGTCGAGCTCTGTGCACGCTTTCTGGCAGAGGGCGTCAAAGTTTTTTTCGCCGTTCAGCACCGCCTGACGAATGTCTTGCAGGCATCGCTGCAGGCGTGGCGCCTCGGCCCGTTCCGCCGGACTCAGGTAGCCGTTACGAGAGGAGAGCGCCAGGCCGTCCTCGGCTCGAACCGTCTCGCCCCCGATAATTTGGATGGGTAGCATGAATTGACGGCCCATATTGCGTAGCACCATGAGCTGCTGGTAGTCTTTTTTACCGAACAGAGCGACGTCCGGTTGTACGATCTGGAACAGCTTCATGACGACCGTGGCAACACCGCGGAAATGCCCCGGTCGGCATTCGCCCTCGAGCATGAACTGTATGTCCGGTGGTTCGATGGTGTAGGTCTGCGGTTCCGGGTAGAGATCCGCTTCCGTCGGGGCGAAGAGTACGTCAATACCGGCTTGACGCAGTTGGGTGCAGTCGGCTTCGAAAGTTCGTGGGTATTTGTCAAAATCTTCGTTGGGCCCGAATTGCAGGCGATTCACAAAAATGCTGGCAACGACAATATCCGCGTGCCCACGTGCCTGGTGCATGAGGCTGATGTGGCCGGCGTGCAGGTTACCCATGGTCGGCACAAAAGCAATCGTCTTGCCGGCACGGCGCAGCTGACTCAGCGTCGCACGCAAGGCATCGACGGATGCGTGAATTTCCATGCGTTTATTCCGGATATTGCTGATCGGGGCCCGGGAAGGTACCGGCACGGACTTCACCCACGTAGGCATTGATGGCTGCCCCCACCGAGTCTTTGCCAGCCATGAAATTCTTGACGAAACGGGGTTTCTTGCCCGGCGCGATGTCGAGCATGTCATGCAACACCAGCACCTGGCCCGAGCAGCGGGCGCTCGCACCGATCCCAATGGTGGGAATGTGCAGATGATCGGTAATGAAGTCGGCCACTTTGGCGGGCATGGCTTCCAGAACGAGTAGGCTGGCACCGGCTTCTTCCAGAGCCATGGCGTCGGCCAGGAGGCGTTCGCGCTCACCATCGGAGCGCCCTTGGACTCGGTATCCGCCCAGTTGAAAGACCGACTGGGGCGTGAGGCCGATATGACCACACACCGGAATGCCGCGATTGGTCAGGAACGCAGTGGTGGCGGCCATCTCTCGCCCCCCTTCGATTTTAACCATCTGGGCGCCAGCCGCCATAAGTTGGGCGGCATTACGGAAGGCCAGCTCGGGGCTCTCCTGATAGGTACCGAAGGGCATATCGGCAATAATCAATGGCCGGTCGCAGCCTCGCGCAACGCAGGCCACATGGTAGGCCATGTCGGCCTGGGAGACGGGTAGCGTCGAATCATGCCCCTGCAGCACCATGCCAAGCGAATCACCGACCAGCAGCGCATCGACGCCACAGGCTTCCGAAACGCGCGCAAAGGTCGCGTCGTAGCAGGTGAGCATGACAATCTTCTCGCCGCGCTCACGTTGGCGGGCAAGGTCAAGGGGTGTTAGGCGTCGCTGTGCAGTTTGGGCAGACATGCGGGTATGGGTTCACAAAAGAGTGCGTGAGGTTGCCTAGGATACACAGCTGATTATTTAGGGCAAGCCCCGTCGATTAATCCGGAATACGGGTAATGGCCTGGTCTGAGACCATAGGAAGATACTGATCGAGACGACCCAGCCCGGGAAGACTGACCTCGGGTAGCAGATCGACTAGCGGTCGCAGCACAAAGGCGCGCTGATGCAGGCGGGGGTGAGGTAGTGTCAGAAGCGGGGAGTGCAGGGTGACCTGGTCAACTATGAGCAAATCCAGGTCGAGCGTCCGCGGGGCGTTCGGCGCAACGTCCTGACTTCGGTCGCGACCAAAATGCCGTTCGATGTCCAGTAGCCATTGCATCAGCGCCTCTGGTGCAAGGTCGGTACGGCACGCTCCCACCGCGTTAATGTAGTCGGGCTGGGCCAGGTTCGAGCCAATAGGCGCTGTTCGGTAGAAGGGCGATATGCGCCAATCGCTCGTGCGGGGGTTCGCCTTCAGGGACTCGATGGCGCTCTCCAGTGTGCTGATTGGGTCCCCGAGATTGGCCCCCAGACCCAATATCGCAAGTGCCGAGTGGTGGGGCAGAGCGCGTGTCATTCTGCGCCGCTATCGACGGGATGGTCTGAGCGCGCGTCACCGCCACTCGCCGCACCAGAGCGGCGTCGGCGAGTGCCGCCACGACGACGTTTCTTGCTCGGTGCTGCATCTCGCGGGGCACTGGCGATCAGGGTTTCCTGGTCGTTATGGTCGCCTTCGATAAAGGCGGTCCACCAGTCGGCAATGGCGCTATCGATCTCGCCGGTTTGGGCGCGAAGCAGCATGAAGTCGTAACCCGCTCGGAAACGAGGGTGCACTAGTAAGGCATAAGGACGTTTGCCGCTGCGTTGCTCGAAACGAGGTTGTAGCGACCAGATTTCTTTGATGTCACCGACCAGGCGTTTGGTGATGGCGAGTTTTTCTGCCTGGCGATCTAGGACGTCGCTCATGGCGGCGAACAGCCCCGGGATACTGATTTCTCCCGCTGCTTTGCGTTGATTCCAGTTGCCTAGCACTTCGTGCCAGAGCAGCGCGGCGAACAGGAAGCCCGGCGAAATCGATTTGTCTTCGCGAATACGCTGATCGGTGTTGGTGAGTGCCTGCTCAACAAAGCGCTCACCCAGGGGTTGCTCCAGAATCACATCGAGCAGCGGCAGCACGCCGTGATGCAGACCTTCGGCGCGCAGACGCTTGAGGCATGCCAGCGCATCACCGCAGGTGAGCAGCTTGAGCATTTCGTCGAACAATCGTGCAGGTGGGACATGGTCGAGCAGCGGCGCCATGCCGCGAATCGGCTTGCGCGTATCGGCGTCAATCTCCAGTCCGAGTTTTGCGCCGAGGCGGACGGCACGCAACATGCGAACCGGGTCTTCGCGATAGCGTACTTCAGGATCGCCGATCATCCGTAACTTACCAGCCTTGAGATCCGAAAAGCCATGGTGATAGTCGTGAATGGTTTCGTCGTATGGGTCGTAGTACAGAGCGTTCACGGTGAAATCGCGACGCGCGGCGTCGTCGGCCTGCGAACCAAAGGTGTTATCACGGAGCACACGACCGTGTGCATCGGTGGCAGTATCGTCATCGTGGAGCGCACGAAAGGTGGTGACCTCAATGAGCTCCTGTCCGACCATCACATGCACGATCTGAAAGCGTCGACCGATGATGCGCGACCGACGGCAGACGCGTTTCACTTGTTCGGGTGTGGCGTTGGTCGCGATGTCGAAATCTTTGGGGTCGCGTCCGAGCAGCAGATCGCGCACGGCGCCGCCAACGACGAAGGCTTGATAACCAGCCCGCTCTAGGTCTTCGCAGACGCGCTCAGCGCCACGGCTCAGCATGTCGTGCGTGATGCCATGTTTTTTAACCGGAATAATTTCCGGTTCGGTGCGATGTGTTGCTCTGCCAGGTCTCTGGAATATCTTTTTGACGAAACGGCGAATCATCCGGTGAGTCCGATCTTCTTGAAAATTTCCGTGGCCGGTGTCTCGTCACGAAGGGAGATGATGGGCCAACAGGCAGCCCGGGCTTTGGCTGTTAGCGTGTCATCGGCATCCACGGCGACCGGCCGTGTCGACCAGGCGAGTAACGGTAGATCGTTGTGCGAATCGCTGTAGAACCAGCACTCGGCAAAACTGCCTTGCCATAGACCCAACGATTCTAGCCAGGCTTCAACCCGGGTGATTTTGCCATTCTGGAAAGACGGTGTGCCTACGGGTTTGCCAGTGAATTGGCCATTTTGACAACCGGGTATCGTGGCGATGAGGTGCGTCATACCGAAGTCGCGCGCAATAGCGCCAGTAACGAAGGCATTGGTGGCGGTCACGATAGCGCAGAGGTGGCCAAGCTCCAGATGGCGATCGACCAAAGCGCGGGCCTTGGTCAACATGATGGGGCTGATGTGATCTGACATGAATTCGTGATGCCAAGCGTCAAGCTGTGCACGCGGATGGCGTGCCAGCGGTGCTAGCTGAAAATCGAGAAATGCGTGAATATCAAGCGTGCCGGCTTTGTAGTCGGCGTAGAACTGGGCGTTCTTGGCTGCCTGCAGTTCGGGATCGACCACGCCTTTTTTGATTAGAAACTGTGCCCATTCGAAGTCAGAGTCCCCACTGAGCAGGGTGTTGTCCAGGTCGAAGAGGGCAAGTTGAGATGGTGTGTGCATAGAGATCATCCAATGGGCGCATTCGCCTCGTTGAGTGCCGTGCGCAATAGTGGCAACGTGATGCGCCGCTTCTGTTCCAACGATAGCTGATCGAGTCGTTCAATCAGGCGCGTGAGATTCGAGAGGTCACGTGGCGCGCGTTGATAGAGCGTGTCGAGCACATCGTCGGTTAATTGCCAACCGCGCTGTGCTGCTCGTTGCGCGAGTAGGATGCGTTGCTGATTTTCGTTCAAGGGCGTCAATCGGTAGATGTGCCCTGCGCCCAGGCGCGTGCGGACATCCTCGCGCAAGATCCGTTGCATGTCTGGCGACGTATCAAGGGTCACGAACAGGCGTTGGTTACTCTGTGCCAGATGAATGAGGTGCCGGAATAGATCCTGCTGCCCAGTGGCGTCGAGGTTCTGGACATCGTCGAGCAGCCAGCCGGTTCGGGTCAAGGGTGCCAACGGCTCGCTCAGTGGCAAAGGGGCAAAGCCTTGTTCGGCCAGGCAGCGGCTAAGAAAAGATTTGCCGACACCTTCGGTACCCCAGACCACAAACAGATTCGCCGGGTAGGCCTGTGGGGCCTCCAGCCAGCGTCGGAGCGCTTCAAGCAACTCGGCATTGTCACCGGGCATAAAGTGGCTCAGTGACGGCGTGTGGTCTGGAAGAAGGTTCAGCAGCAGTTGTTGCATGGGCGCCTGCACAGCGAGGCAGGAGAGGCAAGAGGGGGTCTCAATCGGTTACAATTTAGGCCTTACGGCCGCAAGCCGCCATTTTACACGGCATTGCGCCTAACTTTGCCCGAGGATTGCTCATGTTTTGCCCGCTGATGCCCGTTCGTCAATTGTTTGCTGCCCATGATGCCAAGGCGGGAGGCGGTTTGTCCTACCGCGATGCCGGTGTGGATATGGAAGCGGGCGACGCGCTGGTAGAACGCATCAAGCCGATGGCCAAGCGCACGATGCGCGAAGGGGTGATGGCCGGTATCGGCGGCTTTGGGGCCATGTTCGAAGTCTCCAAGAAATACAAAGAGCCGGTGCTGGTTTCGGGTACGGATGGGGTGGGTACCAAGCTACGCCTGGCCTTCGCCTGGAATCGGCATGACACGATTGGTCAGGATCTGGTCGCCATGAGCGTCAATGACATCCTGGTGCAGGGTGCCGAACCGCTGTTCTTTCTCGATTACTTTGCGTGCGGCAAGCTGGACGTGGATACCGCTGCATCGGTTGTGGGCGGCATCGCCAAAGGGTGTGAACTGGCCGGTGCGGCACTAATTGGCGGTGAAACGGCTGAAATGCCCGATATGTACCCGGCCGGTGAATACGATCTGGCTGGTTTTGCCGTCGGTGCCGTCGAGAAGTCGCAGATCATCGACGGCAAGAACATCAAGGCCGGCGATGTTGTGCTGGGTCTAGCCTCCAGTGGTGCCCATTCGAACGGTTACTCGCTGATCCGCAAGATCATCGAGCGCAGCGGCGCTAAACCGACCGATCTTCTGGAAGACGTTAGCCTGGGTGATCGGGTCATGGCGCCCACCCGTATTTACGTAAAACCGGTGCTGGCCGCCTTCGCCGCGCTGCCGGGCGCCATCAAGGGTCTGGCGCATATTACCGGTGGCGGCATCACTGAAAACGTGCCGCGTATTCTGCAGGCCGGCCTGACCGCAGAGATTCAACGCAACAGCTGGCAGCGTCCGGCGCTCTTTAACTGGCTGCAAGAAGCTGGCGGCGTGACTGACGACGAAATGCACCGCGTCTTCAACTGCGGTATCGGCATGGTCATCGTCGTTGCCCCGGAAAACGCTGATGCGGTCAGTAAAGTACTGGCCGATCATGGCGAACAGGTGAGCCGTGTCGGCGTGATCCGGGCCAGCCAGTCGGGTGAAGCGCCGACGGTGGTTGTCTGATCAGGCGCCTTCCAGAAATGCTCCGACGCGTCGACCGATTTGGTCGGCGTTGTTGTTTTGCAGGCAGTCGAAAGTTTCGCAAGTAATCGAATTCGTCAGCCAGGTGATCTGGCGCTTGGCCAGCTGGCGTGTCGCGAAGATGCCGCGTTGCTCGAGTTCTTTGGCGGCTAAGGTGTTTTCCAAAACATCCCACGCCTGGCGGTAACCTACGCAGCGCATGGAAGGCATCTCCGGATTGAGTGTGTATTTGGCGCGGAGCATCTCGACTTCTTCGAGAAAGCCTTGTTGCACCATGTGTTTGAAACGTCGGGCAATACGTTCGTGCAGCCAGGCGCGGTCGCTCGGCAATAGGGCGAGGGCAAGGAAACGATAAGGCGGTGCCGCTTGTTGCTGTTGTTCGGCATAGAGCGCCGAAGCGGGTCGCCCACTGAGCAAGCAGATTTCGAGCGCACGCTGGATACGCTGGGAATCGTTGGGTGCCAGGCGAGCGGCGGTTGCGGGATCGCGTCGCATCAACTCTTCATGCAGCGCCGGCCAGCCCTGTTGTTTGGCGCGCGCGTCGATTTCGGCGCGGATTTCTGGGTTGGCTTGCGGCAAATCGGCGAGGCCTTCAAGCAGTGCCTTGACGTAGAGCATGGTACCGCCGACGAGTAACGGGATCCGACCACGCGCCCTGCTGGCAGCCATGGCGCTTAAAGCATCGTCGCGGAAGCGGGCGGCAGAGTAGCTTTCTTCCGGCGTAATGACATCAACGAGAGCGTGTGGATGACGCCGCAGGGTCTCGACATCGGGCTTGGCCGTGCCGATATTCATGTCCTTGAAGACCAGCGCCGAATCAACGCTGATCAGGTCAATAGGATAGTGATCCGCGAGTTGTAGCGCCAGATCGGTTTTGCCGCTGGCCGTGGGACCAAGGAGCAATAGGGCCGGCGGCAGAGGTTTATCGGCCATGTAGGAAGAGCGCGTCAATGGCCGGTAGATCGACGAGGATCCAGGTGGGACGGCCGTGGTTGCATTGATCGGCGCGCTCGGTGGCTTCCATCTGGCGCAGCAGCGCGTTCATCTCGGTCAGACTAAGGCTGTGTTGACCGCGTATGGCGGCATGGCAGGCACAGGTGCCGAGCAGTTTTTCACGGCGGGCGATGAGGTTGGCCTGCGCCGGTGATGCCTGCAGCGCATGAAGTAGTTCCTTGATCAGCGCGGCAGCGTCGATGCGGCCGAGCCCGGCAGGAACCTGGCGTACAACGAGCGTGTTGGGGCCAGCCTCGGACACTTCGAAGCCTAAGTCAGTGATGGCGGTCGGTTGCTCCTGCCAGGTGGCCATATCGAGATCGCTGATGTGGACCGATACCGGAATGAGCAAGGGCTGGCGGGCGGGTAACTGCAGACCACAATGGGTCTTGAGTTTTTCGTAGAGCACGCGCTCGTGTGCCGCGTGCTGATCGATAAGAATCATGCCCTGCGCGTTTTGGGCAAGGATATATCGGTCGTGCAGCTGGCCGATGGCGAAACCCAGCGGTGGGATGTCGTCGTTTGGTGATGCGACACCTGCCGCAGGCGCTTGCCAGGTGATCGCAGCATCGACGCTGGCGGGTGTCGTTGGAGCGTTTTGATAGGACGAGCGTTGTTCGGCCAGGTGGTGGGTCTGTCCCAGCCCCAGCCCCGGTTGCTGGTAGGTGGCCGCAGGCACCAAGCTGGCAACACGGTCAAGGCGGATGGGTGGCGCCGCGTCGGTGCTGACGGCGAGTACCTGTTTGAGTGCGTGGTAGATAAACTGGTGGACAGCGCGACTGTCGCGGAAGCGGACTTCGGTTTTGGCGGGATGGACGTTGACGTCGACCAAGGTCGGATCGATGCTCAGAAACAGACAGCACCCCGGCTGCCGGCTGCCGTGTAACTGGTCACGATAGGCTTCACGGATAGCGTGCTGGATGACCTTGTCGCGCACATAGCGGCCGTTGACGAAGGTGTGCTGGGCCTCGCGATCCGACAGGATAGCGGTAGGAATCATGGCCCAACCACGCAGTTGTAAAAGGTCGTTGCCTACCTCAACCGAGCGGCAGGCCTTGAGGAAATCATCACCGAGTACCTGGCGGATGCGACCTTCGCCACTGTCTTTGAGCCAGTGATGCGATTCCTTGCCGTCGCGGCTGATGGTGAAGGCGATCTCAGGATGTGCCAACGCCTGACGGCGCATGACCTCCATGCAGTGCGCCTGTTCGGTACCGGCACTCTTCAGAAATTTTCGGCGGGCGGGCGTATTGAAATACAGATCGCGCATTTCGACGACGGTGCCCGTGGGCAGCGCGTCGGGGGTTAGTTCTCCATCTGCGTTGATACGCCAGGCATGGTCGCTGTTGCGGGCGGCACTGGCCAGCGTGAGCCGCGAGACACTGGCAATGGCCGCCAGCGCTTCACCGCGAAACCCCATCGTGGCAACGCGTTCGAGGTCATCGAGAGAACGGATCTTGGACGTGGCATGCCGGGTAAGCGCCAGACCGAGTTGCCCCTGTTCAATGCCGCAGCCGTTATCGGTGATGCGGATCAGGCGCATGCCGCCTTCTTCCAGATCGATGCGGATGCGGCTACTGCCGGCATCGATCGCGTTTTCCAGGAGCTCCTTGAGCACCGATGACGGGCGTTCAACGACTTCACCCGCGGCGATCTGGCTGATCAGGTGATCAGACAGGGCTTGGATCACCGGCGGTGAGGCTGCGGGCTGCTGGTCGGGCAAGAAGGGCGAGGCAGGGACATTCATCAACGGAATTATAGTGGGATCGGCTAAAATAGCGCCTTTGTGAATAGACCGGCACTCTGACTGCCCGGCGTGAAAGACCCTTTATGGAATGGCTGACTTCGTTTGCTGATTTGGTGCTGCATCTGGATAAGCACCTGGTGTTTTTTGTTCAGCAGTACGGTGATTGGGTCTACGGCCTCTTGTTTGCCATTATTTTTACCGAGACCGGTGTCGTGATTGCGCCTTTTCTGCCCGGTGATTCGCTGCTCTTCGTGGCCGGCGCACTATGCGTGACCGAAGGGTTGAGCCTGTCTGTGTTGATGGTGCTATTGATCGTCGCTGCCATTCTGGGGGATGCGGTCAATTATTCGGTGGGTCGCTGGTTTGGTGATGCCTTGATGAAACGCACCCGTCTGATTAGCCCAGAGAAGATCAAATACACGCAGGACTTTTTCGAGAAGCATGGCCCAAAAACGATTGTGATCGCCCGTTTTCTGCCAATTGTTCGCACCATGGCGCCCTTCGTCGCTGGTTTCAGCGGCATGGATGCCAAGCGTTTTCTCACCTATAACGTTTCAGGCGGCATCCTCTGGGTAGTCTCGTTGACGGTGGCCGGCTACCTCTTCGGCAATATTCCGCTCGTCAAGAACAATCTCACGGCCGTGATCCTGCTGATCATCTTCCTATCGATTTTGCCGGGAATCATTGCTTACTTCCGCGCACGCGCCGCCGGAAAAAAGATCCATCAGGTTGGCAACTGACCCATGGCTGTTGTTAAGACCCGCTGCGTCATCCTCATCTCCGGACGCGGCAGCAATCTTTCAGCAATTTTGAAGGCCACGCAGTCGCCGGATTACCCCGCAGTGATTGCCGGGGTGGTCGCCAATAGGGCTGAGGCGGCAGGATTGCAACTTGCCCGTGATGCCGGGATACCTGTCTCTGTCGTGCCAAATGGCGACTATGCGGATCGCCCCAGTTATGATCTCGCGCTGCAAACCGCGGTGGATGCTTATGCTCCAAATCTGGTCGTGCTTGCTGGATTCATGCGTATTCTTACCCCCGCATTTGTGGCGCATTACGCGGGCCGTATGATGAACATTCACCCCTCGCTTTTGCCCGCATTTACCGGCTTGAGGACCCATGAGCGTGCTTTGGATGCCGGGGTGCGTTTGCATGGGTGTACGGTGCATTTTGTAACGGCCGAACTAGATCATGGCCCGATCATTGCCCAGGCGGCGGTATCTGTTCATGATGGCGACGATGTAGCGTCGTTGGCGGCGCGCGTACTCAAGGTTGAACATCAGCTCTACCCAATGGCTGTTCGCTGGTTTGCCGAAGGGCGCTTACATATCGACGGCGCGCGTGTACGGGTCGATGGCATAACGCATGATACGTTGCCATTAATCTCCCCGGTTCTGGAATCATTCCTATGACCAAGAAGACCAATGGCCGCAAGCTGACTAACCGTCGCCCGGATAACAGGCCTGTGCGCAAGCCAACTGGCCAACAGCCGGATAAACCAAAGAGCCCGGCAGAGCTGGCATTGCCGCGTCCTTTTATTGCACAAGCAATCAGCTTGCTGGCGGAGGCACTGCGTTTTGAGCGGCCGGCGGATGGGGTGTTGTCTCAGTATTTCAAGACCCATCGTGAGCTCGGGCATACTGATCGTGGTCGCCTGGCTGAATTGATGTATGCCATTCTGCGCCACCTCAGTAGTCTGCGCGAGGTCGTAAGCCGCTCCGAGCCGCCTGAAGGTCACGAGGCGCGTTATCTGGTGTTGGCGGCACTGATTCGTCTGCAACGTCGTAACCTGCGTGAGATCGAACACCTGCTCAAGGGTGATGAGACCGAGTGGTTTGGCCGTCTGAAGGCGGCGGGTCAGGAAAAGTCCGACATGATCACGTCGGCGGTTCGCCACGAATGGCCCGAATGGCTGGAGGCTGCGCTGTCGGTCATGCCTGATGTCGAACGCGATACTTTGGCCAAGTCGCTATTGCAACCGGCGCCGCTGGATTTGCGGATTAATCCGCTTCGAGCCAAGCGCCCGGAGATTCTGGCGCAACTGGAGAAGCACGGCATCGTTGCAACGGAAACGCCCTATTCGCCCTGGGGCATGCGCGTCGAAGGCAAACCGGCGATCCAGCGTCATCCAGCCTTTGAAAAAGGCGATATGGAGGTACAGGATGAAGGCAGCCAATTGCTTGTGGCGCTGCTTGCACCGAAGCGTGGCGAGATGGTGCTGGATTTCTGTGCGGGTGCTGGTGGTAAAACTTTGTTGATGGGCGCGCTGATGAAGAATACGGGGCGCCTCTATGCGACCGATGTGTCGGAAAAGCGTCTTGCTAGACTGGGGCCGCGCGTGGCACGTGCCGGCCTGTCCAATGTGCAAGCAATCCGTCTCGCCCATGAACGCGATGATCGTATCCAGCGTCTTGCTGGCAAGTTTGATCGGGTGCTGGTTGATGCACCGTGTTCCGGGACGGGTACTCTACGCCGTAACCCGGATTTGAAATGGCGCCAGAAGGGCGAACAGATTGAAGAGCTGACCGCCATGCAGACCAAAATTCTTGAAGCCGCTGCGCCGCTGGTACGCCCGGGCGGGGTTTTGGTTTATGCGACTTGCAGCTTGCTTCATCAGGAAAATGGCGCCATTCAACTGGCCTTCAGCGCACAGCATCCGGAATTTGATGTGATTGATCCGGTGCAGCAGTTGTCGGCGGTCGGCATTGACTTGCCGGCCGATGCCGTTACCCATACGGCTGATGGGCTACCGGGGCTTCAGCTGCAGCCGCATCGCCACAATACGGACGGCTTCTTCGCGGCCATCTGGCGCAAAAAGATCTAATTACTGGCCGCCGAATTCTTCAAAGGCGCGCATGGCCTCGCCGGCGTACATGAGCGACGGTCCGCCACCCATCATGACGGCAACCCCGAGCATCTCCGCCAGTTCGGCCTTGTTGACGCCGAGCTTGATCAGGGCCTGCGTATGGAAGCCGATGCAACCATCGCAGCGGGCGGCCACGCCAACGGCCAATGCGATCAGTTCTTTGGTTTTGGCATCCAGGGCGCCGTCTTTCATGGATGCCTGATGCAAGGCGCTGAAGCCAGCCTGAACCTCGGGTACCTGGGCTCGGAACTGGGCGAGGCCTTTGCTGATTTCCTGGGTGACGGCTTTGAAAGATTTCTGAGTCATGGCGATCTCCTGTGAGGGTTGTTAGGTTATACAAAAACATATAATATCAGCTTGTGGTGTATAAAGGTGTCATTCATCAAGGAGAAAAAAATGATTCAAAACGTTGGCGGTCTCGACCGTGTGTTACGTATCGTTGTTGGCCTGTTGCTGATTGGCCTTGCCTTCACCGGCACAGTCGGCGAGTGGGGGTATATCGGTGTCGTGCCGTTGCTGACAGGTCTATTCCGTTATTGCCCCGCCTACAGTATCTTCGGTTGCAAGACCGGTGGTGCCGGCGGATGTGGCACGGGTTGCGGCACGGGTTGTGGCGCTGGCGGTAACACCGATTGTAAGTAAGTCGTGGTGACCGCCGCTTCAGCTTGAGGTGGTAAGTTGGTCTAGAGCCCAGTCGATGTGCTCCTGAACGAGGGGGCTGGGTTGGGCTTTTTTGTTTTTTAGGGCTTCGATGTGCGCGGTCGATGGTGTGGCATTCCCCAGAGCCACCGCGATATTGCGTTGCCAGCGTTCATAGCCGATTCGACGGATCGGGCTGCCTTCAAAACGGTTCAGGAAGGTTGCTTCGTCCCATGCGAACAGATCGAGCAGGGTGGTGGCGTCGAGTTGGTGGCGGGGTAAAAACGCCGGGTCGCCAGCGGTCGTGAACCGGTTCCAGGGACAAACCAATTGGCAGTCATCGCAACCATAGATGCGGTTGCCCATGGGTTTACGGAATTCGACGGGGATGCTCCCGTGATGCTCAATCGTCAGATAGCTGATGCAGCGCCGGGCGTCGACCCGGTAGGGTGCGATGATGGCACCGGTGGGGCAATGGTCGATGCATTGAGTGCAGTCGCCGCAATGGGACGCAATTGGGGGGTCATACGTTATCGGCAGATCGCAGAGGATCTCGCCCAGAAAGTACCAAGACCCCTGGCGATCTAGTGATAGGGTGTGCTTGCCCTCCCACCCCAGTCCCGACTGCGTGGCTAACGCCACTTCTTTAACGGGCGCGGAATCAGTGAAAGCGCGGTAAGTGAAGGGCCCCACAGTACCGGTCAGATGATCCGCCAGCGTCTGCAGGCGGTTACGGATGACCTTATGATAGTCACGTCCGAGCGCGTAACGTGACACATAAGCCGCGTCTCGATCAGACAGTTGTGCCTCAGCCGATTTGGCCTTTGCCGGCCAGTAGGGGAGACGCACGCTGATCACTGTGCGCGCTCCCGGTACCAGCTGTTCAGGGTGTTTGCGTAATTCCGCGTGACGCGCCATGTAATCCATGGTGCCGTGACAGCCATCGCGCAACCACTCATCCAGGCGTTGTTGCATGGCTTGCGGCACGCGCGCCGGGCCTATGCGGACATCGCTAAAGCCGAGTCGTTCGGCTTCTCGGATGATGCGCGTTTTAAGATCGGGCAAGTCAGTCAAAGCGAACGCGCCATGCCTGCCAGAGTTGCGCGGCGGCCGCTGTCCCTTCGGCCGGTGACCATGAAGCGATTTCGTCGATCCTGAGTGGGACAAAGGGCCCCGCCTTCGCTTCGAAGAACACGCTATTGGTTTCCAGTGCCAATAGGGTGTGGGTGGTGCCATGTGGAATGTCGATGCCAAAGACGGGTCCTTGTGGACTGAGCGTTACAGCTTCAAGCACGGCGCCTTGATCATCGAAGCTCAGGTAGCCGAAGCGACCTCGCAGTGCCACGATACTTTCGTCTTTGTTTGGATCCAGGTGCCGGTGTGGTCGCACGTAAGAACCAGGCTGCATGGCGTTGATGAGCCGATGCGCCGGAAAATCATCTGACGGATGAAAGTTGGCGTTCTTACGCTGCCGGTCCGCCATGGCGGCTGCCTGGCAAGTTTGATCAAGTAGGGCGTGGTCAATGAGGGTGGTGCGTGGCATGCGCATGGGCTTTGGTAATGGATGTGCATGAATTATCCGCGATGTTGGAGACAGATCAATGGCATATTCGAACAACTTGCGGCAACATTCGGGCTTTGCAGAACGATTTCGGATTGACCAAGCCACCTTATTCCATGCAGACGATTTCCCGAATCCTTCCTGACGAGGCGGCCACGCTGGCGGCGGGCGAGTCTATCGGTCGCCTCTTGGGTACCCAGCAGGGGTCAACCTTGCGGCTCCACGTCGATCTGGTCGGTGATCTGGGGGCCGGTAAAACAACCGTGGTGCGCGGCGTGCTGCGCGGCCTGGGTTACACCGGGCGTGTGAAAAGTCCGACCTATCCCTTGTTGGAAAACTATCGGGTGGGCGATCTGAATCTGGCCCACTTCGATTTGTATCGCCTGGAAAGACCCGAGGCTTTTATCGAAGCCGGATTTGACGAGAGCTTTGTCGGCTCTGGCGTCCGTTTTGTGGAGTGGCCTGCGCAAGCCAAACCATACTTGCCCGCGGCTGACTGGCGGCTGACATTGAGCGAGACCCCGCAAGAGGGGCGTCTCATGTCGATTGAGGCGCTGAGTTCGGTGGGCGCCGCTTTATTGGCAGATGGGACCCTATGAAGTCTCGGGTTTGTCTTGTCCCCCCAATGTCTCAGAACACTCGGCGCCGATTTCTCAAGTCGGTAGGGTCGCTTTGTCTGATGTCGGTCACACCGGTGGGCGTGCTGGCGGCCGGAGCTTCGTCGATTGTGGCGGTGCGTGTCTGGCCGGCCGAGGATTACACGCGCGTCACCATCGAGCATAAGGGTCCGGTGAGATTCACCCAAAGTGTCGTTCACAATCCGGAACGGCTGGTGGTGGACATTGAGGGTATCGAGCTGAATGGGGTCATGAAGAGTTTGGGTGACAAAGTCGGCCCGAATGATCCATATATCCGCCAACTGCGCGCGGCCAATTACAAACCTGGGGTTGTGCGTTTGGTAATGGATCTCAAGGGCGAAGTGGCGCCGCAGGTATTCAATCTGCCACCGGTGGGTAACTATGAGAGCCGGCTGGTGATGGATATCTATCCCGTTGTTCCGCAGGATCCATTGATGCAGCTGGTGAACAGCAAACAGGTGCCGGAGCAAAAAGCCAAGAGCGAGATCGCCAAACCGGAGCCTGCTAAGTCGCCGCTCGAGCCAGAGGTGCCGCCCAAGCAGGCAGAGGCGGTGCCCTCGCGGAGTGCCAAGAAATCGGCCAGGGCAGTGACGATCATGCTGGATCCGGGTCATGGTGGCGAAGATCCGGGTGCGGTGGGTGCGCGCGGTTCAATGGAAAAGAATGTCACCCTTTCAATCGCCCGGCGTTTACGCGAGCGCATCGAGAACGATCCGGCGATGAGGGCGGCCCTGACCCGTGATGGAGATTTTTTTGTGCCGTTGCAGACGCGCGTGCAAAAGGCCCGTCGGGCCAAAGCCGATCTTTTTGTGTCGATTCATGCCGATGCCTGGATCAAGCCTGAGGCGCGGGGCTCTTCGGTCTTTGTTCTTTCGGAAAAGGGCGCATCGAGCGCTGCTGCCCGTTACCTGGCGCAAAAAGAAAACGACGCCGACAAAGTGGGTGGTGCCAACTTGACGGTGGCGGATCCACACTTGGCGCGTACGCTGATGGACCTGACCCAGACGGCGACCCAGAACGACAGCATGAAGCTTGGTAAATCCGTACTAACCAACCTGGGGAGTGTGAACGCATTGCACAAACCCGCTGTTGAACAGGCCGGCTTTGCCGTCCTTAAGGCGCCGGATATTCCCTCTATCCTGGTCGAAACGGCCTTTATTTCTAATCCAGAAGAGGAAAAGCGCCTCAACGACGAGGAGTATCAGGAAAAACTCGCCGAGGCGATCATGCGCGGTATTCGGCAGTATCTGGCAAAAAACCCTGTATTCAATAAGGCCTAAAGCCGAAGGCGCCCAGAATCGGGCGGCAAGCCTTTATAATGCAAGGCTTACCGGTTTCTGCCCCGTTTTTAATTCATGCGCGTATTTCGCGGTCTTTATCCTGCCGCCGATGCGGATGCCGTCATCACGATTGGTAATTTCGATGGCATGCACCTAGGGCATCAGGCGTTGTTGCGTCAGCTTCGCGCTGAGGCACACTCGCGCGGCCTCAAATCGTCGGTGCTGACCTTTGCGCCCCACCCGCGAGAGTTCTTCGCCAAGCAGCGGGGTGGGTTGAATGCCGTGATACCGGCCCGGCTGCATACCTTGCGTGAAAAACTCGAAGCGTTGGCGGCAGCCGGGGTTGAAGAGACCCGTATTTGCCACTTTGATGAGGCCTTTGCCAGTCTAAGCCCCGAAGATTTTGCGCGCACCGTTCTGGTGGATGCGATGCGAGCCAAGCACGTGATGATCGGGGATGATTTTCGTTTTGGCGCACGACGTGTTGGCGACTTCGCCTTGCTCAAATCGCTGGGCGAACACCTCGGTTTTAGCGTATCTGCCCTGGATGCGCAGTGCTTGGCTGGTGAGCGTGTTTCCAGCTCACAAGTACGTGATGCGCTGGCGGCCGGCGACCTGGTGCGTGCCGAAGCATTGCTTGGCTACCCCTACGCCATGGAAGGCCGAGTTGTGTCTGGCCGCCAGTTGGGCCGCACCATTGGTGTGCCAACTGCCAATGTCAAGATTCGACACAACCCAATACCGCTGTGCGGCGTGTTTGCGGTCGATGTCGCGTTGGATGAAACGCGGGCGGCGGTGCCAGTCGCGACCCGTCGCCATGCCGGTATTGCCAACCTAGGGTACCGTCCCACATTGGGTGGTGATAAAAGGCCACTACTGGAAGTACACCTCTTCGACTTTGCCGGTGATCTTTATGGCGCACATCTTGATGTGCGTTTCCTCGCCAAGTTGCGCGACGAGATGGCTTTTGCCGATTTTGGTGCGTTGACCGCGCAGATCCAGCAGGATTTGACGCAAGCGCGTTCGTTTTTTGATCAGTTTCCGATTCCTTCTTAAACCGTCTGTGTAGTCCTCTCATGACCGAAAACAACAAGAATGCCCCGCAAAATGATCAGGCCAAAGAAGCGCGTGCGACGCTGAATCTGGCCGATACCGCGTTCCCTATGCGGGGTGATTTACCCAAGCGCGAGCCGGGTTGGATCGCCGACTGGCAGAAGCGTGGTCTGTACCAGAAGATTCGGGCGCACACGCAAGGCCGCCCGCGTTTCGTGCTACACGACGGCCCTCCGTATGCCAATGGCGATATTCATATTGGCCATGCCGTCAACAAGATTCTCAAGGACATCATTGTCCGTTCGAAAATACTCAGTGGATTTGATGCGCAGTACGTCCCGGGTTGGGATTGTCACGGTCTCCCCATTGAACATCAGATTGAAAAACAACACGGTCGTAATCTGCCTGCCGACGAGGTGCGAAAGCTTTGCCGTACCTATGCTGCCGAACAGGTGGCACGGCAGAAAAAGGATTTCATCCGTCTGGGCGTGCTGGGCGACTGGGATAAACCCTACCTGACGATGAATTTTAGCGCCGAGGCCAATGAAATTCGTGCGCTAGGCAAGATGCTGGCCGATGGGTATCTGTATCAGGGCCTGAAACCCGTCAACTGGTGTCTGGATTGTCGCTCGGCGCTTGCTGAAGCCGAGGTGGAATACGAAGACAAGCATTCGCCGGCGATCGACGTCGCCTTTGAAGTGCATCCGAATCACGCATCTAACGTGGCCAAGGCCTTTGGTCTCGATCATCTGGACGGCCCGGCTTTTGCCGTGATCTGGACGACCACGCCTTGGACATTACCGGCAAACGAGGCAGTGAGTGTCCATCCGACGGTCGAATATGTTTTGATCAGTACCGCCAAGGGCAACCTGATCCTGGGGGCTGAGCTGGCCGAAAGTGCATTGCAGCGATATGCGCTGCAGGGGCAGATCTTGGGTAAGTGCCATGGTGCTGCCCTTGAGCATGTTCTACTCAGGCATCCGTTCTACACGAAGGAAGTCCCCATGATCTGTGGCGAACACGTCACGACCGAAGCCGGCACTGGTCTCGTGCACACGGCGCCGGCCCATGGCGTTGACGACTTCACCATAGGTAAGAAGTATGGTCTGCCGGTTGAGAACCCTGTGGGTGACGATGGTTGCTTCCTGCAGAAGACACCGCCACTGCCAACCGGTTCGCTGTCCGGCCTCAGCGTCTGGGAAGCCAATCCGAAGGTTCTCGAAACCCTGCGTGACAACCGACGACTTTTAGCCGAAGCCAAGCTGCAACATAGCTATCCGCACTGCTGGCGGCACAAGACGCCGATTATTTTCCGGGCGACCACGCAATGGTTCGTCGGTATGGATACGCCGCCCAAGCCGGGCGCGCCGACGCTGCGGCATCTCGCCGAAGTTGCGGTGGGTGACACCCACTTCTACCCGGCCTGGGGGCGTGCGCGCCTCGAAGCCATGATTCGCAATCGCCCGGATTGGTGCGTGTCGCGTCAGCGCAACTGGGGTGTGCCGATCCCGTTCTTCCTCAACAAGGAAACGAACGAGCTGCACCCCCGTACGCCGGAACTAATCGAAGAGGTCGCCAAGCGTATCGAGCAGTCTGGTATCGATGCCTGGTTCCAGCTGGATCCAACCGAGCTGCTCGGTGACGACGCCAACAATTACCGTAAGCTGTCCGATACCCTGGACGTTTGGTTTGATTCGGGCACGACGCACTGGCACGTCATGCGTGGTTCGCATGCCGGTGAACACGCCTTTCCGGCCGATCTGTATCTGGAAGGCTCGGATCAACACCGTGGCTGGTTCCAGTCGTCTTTGCTAACGGGCTGTGCACTGGATGGCCGTGCGCCTTACAAAGCACTACTGACCCACGGTTTTGTGGTGGATGGCAAGGGCCGCAAGATGTCCAAGTCGGTCGGCAACGTGATCTATCCGCAAGAAGTCGCCGACAAGATGGGCGCCGAAATTCTGCGCTTGTGGGTGGCCAATACCGACTACTCAGGCGAACTGACGATTTCCGATGAAATTCTAAAACGCGTCGTTGAAGGCTACCGTCGTATCCGCAATACGCTACGGTTTCTCCTGGCCAATACCGACGACTTTAATCCGGTCACCGACAGCGTGCCTGTCGAGCAGATGCTCGAAATCGACCGTTATGCCATCGAGATGGTGCATGCGCTGCAAAGCTCGATCCAGGCCGATTATGACCGTTACGATTTCCATCACATCGTGCAGTCACTGCAAAACTTCTGCTCGGAAGAGCTCGGCGCCTTCTATCTGGATGTACTCAAGGATCGCCTGTACACCACGGCGCCTAATTCGCGCGCTCGTCGTTCGGCGCAGACGGCACTATGGCTGATCACGCAGGTGATGCTACGTCTGATGGCGCCGATTCTGGCGTTTACGGCTGAAGAGGTCTGGACACTGCTGTCAAAGAGGCTGCCTGGTGCCCTGGATTCCATCATGCTCAGCGATGCCGTCGCGCTGCCCGATATCGCCGGTGCGGCGGTGCTCTCTGACAAGTGGGCGCGTATTCGCGATATCCGTGCCGAAGTTGCACGCGCGATGGAAGCGGTACGCAGTGAAGGTGCGATAGGTTCCTCGCTGCAGGCCGAGGTGAGCGTCACAGCCACGCCTGCGGACGCGTCGGCGCTGCGGAGTCTGGGCGACGATCTGAAGTTTGTGTTCATCAGTTCCGCTGCCAATGTGGTGGATGGGGATGACCTGGAGATCCGCGTCACGCCGAGTCAGCAACCGAAGTGCGAACGCTGCTGGCATCAGCGCGACAGCGTCGGACAGGATACCGCGCAACCGGGCTGGTGCGATCGCTGCGTTGCCAACGTCAACGGTGCCGGTGAGGTGCGTGTCTGTGCCTGATCAATTGAAAAAGTCAGGTAGTGGCGCCCTCGGTTTTGGCCTATGGGTGTCTGCACTGGTCATCTTGTTCGATCAGTTGACCAAGCTCTGGGTGTTTCATACCTTCGTGCCCGGCGAATCGATTGAGGTGACGCCGTTCTTCAACATGGTGCTGGTCTTCAACCCGGGGGCAGCCTTCAGTTTTCTGGCTGATCATGCAGGCTGGCAACGCTGGTTCTTCGCGTTGATCGCACTGGTCATTAGCAGCTGGATTGTCTGGCAGCTCCGTTCGTTGCGTCCTGGGACGTTCTATAGCTTGGCACTGGCGTTGATTATGGGCGGCGCATTGGGCAACCTGATCGATCGTCTCTGGCTCGGCATGGTCGTTGATTTCATTGACTTACATGCTGCAGGGTGGCACTGGCCGGCGTTTAATCTGGCGGATAGTGCTGTCTGTGTCGGCGCTGTCCTCTATGTGCTGTGCCAGTCGCGTCATGGTGATCTTAAGGAATTAAAGGTATGAGTCAGCAACATCAGCAGCACGAGTCATCCATTCAGGCAGATAGTTTTCTGACCCTGCATTATCGTCTGACGACACAGGACGGGGAGGAGGTTGTGAGCACCTTCGATCTTGGACCGGCGACGATCCAGATGGGGAATGGCGAGTTGAACGAAAACCTGGAGGCCTGTCTGGTTGGGCTGGTGCCGGGGGAACACGCCATCTTCGACGTGCCTGCCGAGGCAGGTTTTGGTCAGCATAATCCCGGTCTGGTGCAGCGTATTGCCATCAGTGCCTTGCCCGTGGGGCAGGATCTCAAGGAAAATACCCTGATCGAATTTACGTCGCCGGAGGGGGCCGAATTTGCAGGTTTTGTTCGCGAGCTCGACGCCACACACGCGCTGATGGATTTCAATCATCCGCTGGCAGGCAAGAGCCTGTGTTTCGAAGTGCAGATTATCGGATTGCTATGAGCACGACTGAATCCAACACGATGCCGATCATTCTGGCGAACCCACGCGGTTTCTGTGCCGGCGTGGAACGCGCGATCGCGATCGTCGAGCGTGCGCTGGAACAGTTTGGCGCGCCGATCTACGTGCGACATGAGGTGGTGCACAACAAATTCGTGGTTGAAGGCTTGCGTGCCCGCGGCGCCATCTTCATCGAAGCTTTGGCCGATGTGCCGCAAGGGTCGACACTCATCTTCAGCGCCCATGGCGTTCCTAAATCCGTGCGCGATGAGGCGGCCGAACGGGGTTTGCGTATTTTTGATGCCACCTGTCCGCTGGTGACCAAGGTGCATGTAGAAGTCTCCAAAATGCGCGCTGAGGGTCGTGAGATCATCATGATCGGTCATAAGGGCCACCCGGAGGTTGAGGGTACGATGGGGCAATCCACGGGCGGCATGTATCTTGTCGAGACTATCGACGACGTCGAAAAACTCGAAGTGCCAAATCCCTTGCTGCTGGCCTATGTGACCCAAACGACCCTGTCGGTGGATGATGCTGCAACGATCGTCAATGCGTTGCGCGCAAAATTTCCGGAAATCGTTGGGCCAAAAAAGGACGATATCTGCTACGCGACACAGAATCGACAGGACGCTGTGCGTGCACTGGCTCAAAATTGCGATCTGGTGCTGGTGGTGGGTTCGGTCTCCAGCTCTAACTCGAACCGCTTACGAGAGTTGGCTATATTACTGGGTCGGCAGGCATACCTCATTGACGGTGCCGCGAATATTGACCCCGCCTGGCTGGAAGGGAGGCCGCGCATAGGAGTCACCGCTGGGGCGTCCGCGCCTGAGGTGCTGGTCGAAGAAGTCATTGCACGGCTTCACGCACTGGGCGCCGGTTCGGTAGAGAGTCTCGATGGTGTTGTCGAAGACGTGAAGTTTCCGTTGCCAAGTGGGCTGCGTTGATCGGAGCCCATGAGCAACCGGGAGCAGGGTAGCGCCGTGCCTGAACTATTAGTATCAGAGCGCCTCGCCTGTTACCACTGCGGGTTGGAGATTCCTGAGGGTGTCGACCTGCAGGTCTCGATCAGCGGTCAAAATCGTAGGATGTGCTGCGAGGGCTGTCGCGCCGTTGCTGAAGCCATTGTGGCGAACGGACTGGAAGCCTATTACAGCAATCGGGATTCGCTACCGGAGTCACCGCGCGAAGCAAGACCCGACATTCTCGATTCACTATCACTCTACGACCAGGTCGAGTTTCAAAAGACCTTCGTGCGCGCGCTTGGCGAGCATGAGCAGGAAGCGGCTCTTGTGCTCGAAGGGATTACCTGTGCGGCCTGCGTCTGGTTGAACGAACAGCACGTGGCACGGCTTCCCGGGGTGCTTGCCGCCGAAGTTAATTACACGACGCGTCGAGCACGCATTCGTTGGGATGATCGTCGTATTGCCTTGTCACAGATTCTCAAGGCGATTGCCGATATCGGTTACCGTGCGTACCCCTTCGACCCGGCCCGTCAGGAAGCGCTTGCCCAGAAAGAGCGGCGAGCCATGCTCTGGCGTCTGGCCGTCTCGGGTCTCGGCATGATGCAGGTGATGATGTATGCCTATCCGACCTATGTCGCAAATGAAGGGGAGCTGACACCCGATGTCGAGACCTTGTTGCGTTGGTCGAGTCTGCTGCTGACGCTGCCGGTGATTCTCTATGCCTGTGGCCCGTTTTTCAGAAACGCCTGGCGCGATATCAAACTGCGGCGTGTCGGTATGGATACACCGGTAGCGCTGGGTATCGGCGCGGCGTTTGTGGCGAGTGTTTGGGCAACGGTGATTGGACAGGGCCACGTCTATTACGACTCCATCAATATGTTCGTGTTCTTTCTCCTGGGAGGACGCTATCTGGAATTGCTCGCTCGTCAGAAGGCGTTGCGGGCAACCGAGGAGCTGGGTCGTTTGGCGCCGGCGTTTGCCGATCGCTTCATCGGGCGAGGGGATACATCCGACCTGGAGCGGGTGTTAGTGTCGGCGCTCAACGTAGGCGATGAGGTCCTCGTGAAGCCCGGCACCCAGATACCGGCGGATGGCGTTGTCACTGATGGTGCATCCAACGTCGATGAATCATTGCTCACTGGCGAGAGCCATCCGGTTGCCAAGGCCATCGGTTCCGTAGTCACTGGTGGTTCGATGAATATCGACAGTCCTCTGACGGTGCGTGTGTCTCAGGTCGGCGAGGGGACACGGCTGGCTGCAATTCTAAGATTGATGGAGCGCGGGGCGCTGGAAAAGCCGGTCGCCGTGACCATGGCGGATCGCGTGGCCTCCCTGTTTCTCTGGGGGCTGTTGGGTTTATCGGCGCTGACGGCGGTGGTCTGGTGGCTGATCGATCCGGCGCGGGCCTTGCCGATCACGGTGGCGGTGTTAGTGGTCAGTTGTCCTTGCGCCTTGTCTTTGGCCACGCCCGTGGCGCTGACGATTGCCACGGGGCGGCTGGCGCGTGCGGGTTTGCTGGTCACGCGCGGTCATGCGATCGAGATGTTGGCGCAGGTGACGGACGTTGTCTTTGATAAGACAGGCACATTGACCACGGGCGTGATGCAACTGGGGCATATTGAAACCCTGTCTGGGTTGGATGCTCAGGCGTGCCTGACATTGGCAGCCGCGCTGGAGCAACGTTCGTCGCATCCGCTTGGGCACGCCCTGTTGCGGGCAGTCGAGAATTCGCCTCTGCCAATCATCGTGGACGAGCAGCACGAAACAGGTGGCGGTATCGAGGCCACCATTGCCGGTCGTCGTTTGCGGATCGGGCATGCGGACTTCGTGCGTCAACTGGTTGGGCAGGATTTGCCGTCCCAAGCACCTGCAGATAACGCCCGTGCGGTGACAATGCTCTATTTGGGCGAACCCGGTGCTTGGTTGGCGCGTTTCGAGATCGCTGATGAAATTCGAGACGATGCCCATGAAACCATTCGTGATCTTCAATCGATGGGCTACCGCGTCGCGTTGCTGTCAGGCGATGCCCCCGAGGTGGTGGCCGAACTGGCCTCGAAACTGGGCATTTCGCTGGCCTATGGTCGGGAAACCCCGCAATCCAAACTGGATCGGGTTGCCGCGTGGCAGACCGAGGGTCGGGTGGTTTGTATGGTGGGGGATGGTGTCAACGATGCGCCGGTCCTGGCCCAGGCGCAAGTGTCCGTGGCCATGGGTGAGGGGACGGAGCTGGCGCGAACACAGGGAGACTGTGTGTTGCTGGGACGCCATCTGTCTGTGCTGGTCGAAGGGCTCGCCCTGGCTCGGGCGGCACGCCGGACCATTCGCGAGAACCTCTGGTGGGCAGTGATTTACAATACCGTGGCATTACCCGTGGCGATGGGCGGCTTTTTGACCCCCTGGATGGCCGGGATCGGTATGTCGTTCAGTTCGCTCTGGGTGGTCTTGAATTCTTTAAGGCTACAGCGCAAGGTTGTCGTCGGCCGTTAATTTGTTCGGAGCCCTCTGTGGAATCGCTTTACCTGCTTATTCCCGTATCGATCGTACTGGTCTTCGTGATCGCCGGCTTATTCTGGTGGTCGGTGCGTTCGGGTCAGTTTGATGACCTGGAGGGTCCGGCGCATCGGATCCTGATGGATGGCGAAAAACGACGGAATGACCGCAAAAATGTGGCTGATCGCCTTCCGGACTAAAGTTGCGCCGCAGCATAAATTGACGGATATCAATAAAGTGTCATGTAGTACCGGTTTGGTGGGTTTTGAGTCTTGTATCAGTCATCTGATCTGAGCATACTTGGAGCTGCAGGGTCTCAGGACTCGGTCCTCACCCTGCTTCTCTGTTGGGGTTGGGGTGCGCTGTCTTGGCAGTGCACCTTTTTTTTGCCCTTCTGCCGGCGTCTCAATCCCAAAGACGGCAGGTGTCGGGAGGAACTTTGACGTAGATCAAACAATGCGAATTCAGTTAGAATTAAGGCTACGTTAAGGAATGGTTTTCGTGCAAAATCATGGTGTTTGTTCAATCAAAGAGGTGCGTCCAATGTCTGTAATGTCGGATACGCAATCTGTATACAACTACAAGATTGTTCGGCAATTTGCCGTAATGACGGTGATTTGGGGGATTGTCGGCATGCTGGTGGGGGTGATCGTTGCCGCCCAGCTCGTCTGGCCTGAACTCAACTTCGCTCCCTGGCTGACTTTCGGTCGTCTGCGTCCGTTGCACACCAATGCCGTGATTTTTGCGTTTGGTGGCTGTGCCTTGTTCGCGACTTCGTACTATGTTGTTCAGCGCACGTGCTACACCCGCATTTTCTGCGATAAGCTTGCCGCCTTTACCTTCTGGGGCTGGCAACTCATCATTGTGCTGGCTGCCGTGACACTGCCGCTGGGCATGACCTCCGGTAAAGAGTACGCCGAGCTGGAATGGCCCATCGATATCCTGATTGCTGTGGTGTGGGTTGCCTACGCCGTGGTTTTCTTCGGTACAATCGCTAAGCGCAAGGTTCAGCATATCTACGTGGCGAACTGGTTCTACGGTGCCTTCATCATCGCGGTCGCACTGTTGCACATCGTGAACAGCGCCGAAATGCCGGTCAGCCTCTTTGGCATGAAGTCGTACTCGGCTTACTACGGCGCACAGGATGCCATGGTGCAGTGGTGGTATGGCCACAACGCCGTCGGTTTCTTCCTGACGGCAGGCTTCCTGGGCATGATGTACTACTTTGTGCCGAAGCAAGCGGGTCGTCCGGTGTATTCGTATCGTCTGTCGGTCGTCCACTTCTGGGCGCTGATTTTTACCTACATGTGGGCGGGTCCGCACCATCTGCACTACACGGCGCTGCCGGACTGGACCCAGTCGCTGGGGATGGTTTTCTCGCTGATTCTGCTAGCACCCTCGTGGGGCGGTATGATCAACGGCATCATGACCTTGTCGGGTGCCTGGCATAAGCTGCGTGATGACCCGATCCTGAAGTTCCTGATCACCTCACTGTCTTTCTACGGTATGTCGACCTTCGAAGGTCCGATGATGGCGATCAAGACGGTGAATGCGCTGTCGCATTACACCGACTGGACCGTGGGTCACGTGCACTCGGGCGCCCTCGGTTGGGTGGCCATGGTGTCGATCGGTTCGATCTACTTCCTGATTCCGAAGCTGGTGGGTAAGCAGGAGATGTGGAGCACCAAGCTGGTGACCACGCACTTCTGGATCGCCACCGTCGGCGTGGTCTTGTACATTGCTTCTATGTGGATCTCGGGGGTGATGCAAGGTCTGATGTGGCGTGCGGTTAACGCCGACGGCACGCTGACCTACAGCTTCATCGAAGCCGTGAAGGCCAGCTATCCGTTCTGGGCGATTCGTGTACTGGGTGGTCTGATGTACCTGGTTGGCATGCTGCTGATGCTCTACAACGTGGTGAAGACGATGCAGGGTGCGCGTATGGTTGACGACGCGGCTGTCCCGGCACCGGCACACCACTAAGCTCAACAGAATCGGAGAATTACGATGAAAATTACGCAAGAACTCGTTGAGCGCAAAGTAGGGTTGCTGATCGTGCTGACCTTCCTGACCGTTCTGGTCGGCGGCGCGATCGAGATTATCCCGTTGTTCTGGCAGAAGTCGACGACAACCCCGATTGAAGGCCTCAAGCCTTACGATGCCGTTCGTCTGGTTGGTCGCGACATCTACATCCGCGAAGGCTGCTACAACTGCCACTCGCAGATGATTCGTCCGTTCCGTGCTGAAACCGAACGTTACGGGCATTACTCGGTGGGCGGTGAGTCGGTGTACGACCACCCCTTCCAGTGGGGCTCAAAGCGTACGGGTCCGGATCTTGCCCGTGTTGGCGGCCGTTATTCGGACACCTGGCACATGGTTCACCTGAATAATCCGCGTGACGTGGTGCCTGAGTCAAATATGCCGGCTTATCCGCACCTCATGACCACCAAGGCTGCCGCTACGGTGGGCTCGGATGTGGATGCCAAGATGGTTGCCCTGCGCCGTGTCGGTGTTCCTTACTCGGATGAGGACATTGCGGGCGCCAAGGAAGCCATTGGCGACAAGACCGAGATGGACGTCCTGGTTGCCTATTTGCAGGGTCTGGGCACGCTGCTACCGAATACCGCGGCCGCGACTGCAGCCCCGGCGCCAGCGGCTCCTGCAGCGCAGTAATTACCATGGATCAGAACGATTTTCGTATCGCAGTCACGGTGGTGTCTTTCATCGCCTTTGTTGCGATTTTGTTTTGGGCATACAGCCGGAAATCGAAGCCCTCGTTTGACGTGGCTTCACGCATTCCGTTTGAAACCCTTGAGCAGGCCAAGCAAGACGAGGCTCGCGAATCGTCTCTGAAGTCGTCCAAACCCGTTACGAACTTACGGAAGAATCATCATGCTAACTAGTGTTGCTTCGATTATCGTCACCATCGTGGTGCTGGGCAGCATCCTCGGTTGTGGTTTTATCCTCTGGAACCAGAGCCGGGTGAAGTTGCCCAAGGGCAAGGTTGAGACCACCGGTCACGAGTGGGATGGCCTTGAGGAATACAACAATCCGCTCCCCAAATGGTGGATGTGGCTGTTCTGGATCACTGTGGTCTTCGCGCTGGCCTATGTCTTTTTGTATCCGGGCCTTGGAAATAACAAAGGCTTGCTAGACTGGTCCTCGACCGGTCAGTGGCAGAAGGAAGTGAACAAGGCCGATGAGCAGTATGGCCCGCTGTTCGCCAAATACGCGCAGACACCGATTGCGGATCTTGCACAGGACCCTCAGGCGGTAGAGGTAGGTAAGCGTCTCTACCTGACTTACTGCTACCAGTGTCACGGTTCGGACGCTCGCGGTGCCAAGGGCTTCCCGAATCTGACTGACAACGATTGGCTATACGGTGGTTCGCCGGAGACCATTCTCCAAACCATCACGGCAGGTCGTAACGGCATGATGCCGCCGCATGCCCACTTGGGTGCAGAGGCTATTAAGGATCTTGCCAACTACGTCCGCTCGCTGTCGGGTCTGGCCAATGACTCGCTGGCCGCTGCCAAGGGCAGGGAGTTGTTTGCTTCATCCGGTTGTGCCGGTTGCCATGGTGCGGATGCTAAGGGCAATCAAGCCATCGGTGCCCCGAACCTGACCGACAATGTCTGGTTGTACGGTAGCTCGGAAAAGACTATTACCGAAACCATCGTCAATGGGCGTCAGAATATGATGCCGGCGTTTGCCGACCGTCTGAACGAGGGCAAGTTGAAGCTATTGTCGGCCTACGTCTATAGCCTCTCACAGAAGCCTGCCGCCAAATAATTGGTCACGGTTTTCAAGCGCCCCGCTGGTTTCCGGTGGGGCGTTTTATTTTGAGCTTCTAATCGATATATAAACGCGTAAAATGTTTGTATCGCAATAGTTCTTCGGAAATGATATGAGCCAGCAAGAGACGTCCCCACAAAAACCTTCTGATAACGCGCCGGTTGAGCAGTCGCTTTATGCCAAGCACAAGAAGGTTTATGCACGTGAAACACCGGGTAAGTTTAATTCGCTGCGCTGGTTCTTCGTTTTCCTGACGCAGGCCATTTTTTATTTCGGGCCCTGGTTAGAGTGGAATGGTCGCCAGGCGCTGTTGTTTGATCTGGCAGAACGTAAGTTCTATCTTTTCGGGTTGGTGCTCTGGCCGCAGGACGTGATTTATTTGTCCATTATTCTGCTGCTATCTGCGTTCGGCCTGTTCCTGTTCACCGCCATGGCCGGACGCCTGTTCTGTGGTTATGCCTGCCCACAAACGGTGTATACCGAAATCTTCATGTGGATTGAAAACCGCCTAGAGGGAGATCGTAACGCCCGTATCAAGCTCGATCAGTCACCGATGTCCGGCCGTAAATTGCGCATTAAAGCTACAAAGTTTTTCTTGTGGGGCGTTCTGTCGTTGTGGACCGGGATTACCTTTGTGGGCTTCTTCATGCCCATGAAGGATCTGATGCAGGAATTGATGGCGTTGACCATCAGTGGCTGGTCTGCATTCTGGGTTTTCTTCTACAGTGCGTTCTGCTTTCTGCAAGCCGGCTTTATGCGCGAGCAGGTCTGCAAATATATGTGTCCTTATGCCCGGTTCCAGGGGGTAATGTTTGACCCAGACACACTGATTGTGACGTATGACGAAGCGCGCGGTGAACCTCGCGGCGCACGCCGTAAGACCGATGACCTCAAAGCCAAGGGTCTAGGCGATTGCGTTGATTGCAAGGTCTGCGTTCAGGTCTGCCCGACAGGCATTGATATTCGCAATGGGTTGCAGTACGAATGTATCGGTTGCGGCCTGTGTATTGACGCTTGCAATGAGATCATGGCTAAGATGGACTATCCACCCGGTCTCATTCGTTACGCCACCGAAAATTCTCTGGCCAAACAATACACGCCGGGAGAGACGTTGCGCCATGTATTCCGTCCGCGAATCCTGCTTTACACCGGCATCTTGTTGCTGATCTTTGCGGCCTTTGTCTATTCATTAGGCACCCGCATTCCGCTGCGTGTTGATGTGCTGCGCGACCGGGGTGTGATGTCTCGCGAGGTTAGTGACGGTCTCACCGAAAACGTGTACCTCTTGCACATCATGAATATGCAAGATACCACGCGTACCTTCATCGTAAAACCAGAAGGCCTCGAGGGGATTCGTATGGATGGTCGCAATGCCTTCACGGTGCCGCCGCTCCAGAACGTCACGGAACCCATTAACGTGCGCGTGCCTAGCGGCGAAGGCAAACCCGGCGCCAATCCCATCGCATTCGTGATTGTCGACACCGAAAATCCCGATGTGCGCCGTGACGAGAAGTCCACCTTTTTTCAGCCGAACTAAACATCATGAGTGAATTAGGTCAGACGCCACCCGCCCCTTGGTATCGCCACCGTTGGCCCTGGATCCTCATGGCCGGCCCCGCGATTGTGATTGTGGCGGGATTTGTGACAGCCTGGCTGGCCATTATCAGTTATGACGGTCTGGTAGAGGACAACTACTATAAAGTTGGCCTGGCCGTGAACCAGCAGCTTCAGCAAAAGCATCTCGCAGCCCAGTTGGGGCTCAAGGCAGATTTGAACTATGTCGAAGCTGATCAGGAAGTGCAACTGGTTTTAACCGGCTTGCAGGCTGCGGCCTTGCCTGATGACATTCGGCTAAAACTGGTGCACCCAACGCGCAAGGGCGAAGATCAGATCGTCATCTTGCGGCGCACTGGAAAACAATTTTCTGGAAAATTCCAGAATCCGCCCAGTGCTGGTCGATGGAACGTGATTCTTGAAGATCCGGTCGCCGGTTGGCGCATGGACACCGTCTGGGATTTGCGCACCGACCACCGTGTGACCTTTGCAGCAAAATCCCAATAAGCTTTTATTTGATAGAAAGGAGCAGCATCATGGCCTGGAAAGAACTCTTCACAACCGATGTTGGACTGGCAAGCCTGGGCGTTATCGTGTTCGTCATTGGCATATCGATCTTTTTTGGTCGCATGTTCAACAAGAAAATGAACGAGAAGCCGGGTCAAGACTGATCCATCCCCCTCGCGTTCCAGCAAAAAGCCCGGCCAGAAGAAACCAAGCCGGGCTTTTTGCTGACATCAGCCTGGCAATCAGCGATAGACCAGTACCGGTACTTTGGAGTGCGTCAGTACTTTCTGGGTTTCGCTGCCTAGCAGTAAGCCGCTGATGCCGCGACGACCATGCGAGGCCATGAAGATCAAATCACAGGATTTGTCCTGAGCCATTTGAACGATGACCTCGTAGGGCGCATCGCTGGTTTCTGTAATCGAACAAGTTGTGACCCCCGCTGCAGCGCAGATCTCTTCAGCGGCTTTTAGGTGACGATGAGCGATGGTCGTGGTCAGCTTGGCGAATTCGTCCGGCGGGGTTGGATCCATCATGGCGCCATCGCCATAGTAGCTGATTGGAAACTCCGGTTTCACGAAGAGGATACTGATGGCGGCCTTGATTTCGCTGGCAAACTCGGCGGCCCTGCGGGTTGCCATCAGCGAGAGTTCTGACCCGTCAATGGGCAGCAGGATGTGCTTGAACATGCTTACCTTTCAATGAGCCGGGCGACCACTGGCAATGTCCGCCAGGCCCTCCGGGTTGGTGATCTGCAGGTGACGGGTCTGAACATCAACCAGGCCGTCTTCCTGAAAGCGTGAAAATAGGCGAGAAACCGTTTCCAGAGATAGCCCTAGGTAACTGCCGATTTCTTCGCGCGTCATGCGCAGCACGAAGGTGTTTGGAGAATACCCGAGTCGCGAGAACCGTTTGCCCAGATCCACAATGAACGCAGCCAAGCGGGACTCGGAGCGCATATTGGCCAAAATCTGGAAAGCGGCCTGATCCTGAACGATACGCTGGCTCATCAGCCGATTCAGGTGAGCGTGCAGCGTGGGGAAGGATGTCGCAATCTCATCGACGTTGCCGTAGGGCATCAGGCAAACCTCGCTGACCTCGAGCGCCACGGCGCGACACGCATGACGGCCACCACCGATACCATCCATGCCGAGGATTTCTCCGGTCATCAGAAAGCCGGTGACCTGGTCACGCTGTGAGTCGTTCGGAACAAGCGTCTTGAAGAAGCCGCTCCGCACTGCATAAAGGGCATTGAACGGCTCGCCCAGGTTGAACAGCGTCTCGCCACGCTGCAGGCGGCGGCGGGTTGGAAACCATTGGTCCAGGGATTCCAGCTCTTTGACGTCGAGTGAAGGTGGGTGGCAAACAGCGTTCAGGTCGCAGTGCAAGCACTGCGCCTTCAGCTCCGCAACATCAATCCCACGCGCCTTGTGGGTGCACGGCTCTTTAGTTTTGAAATCCTGAACTTCGTTCTTGCTGGACATATAATTCGTCTATGAACAGTCTAACTATGGCTCAAACAGGTTTGGTAGATCGGGATCTCTGCCGTCGATTCGACGTTAGCGGACCCCGTTACACATCATATCCGACTGCGGATAGGTTTCAAGCCGATCCGGGCGCTGAGTTATTGGTGAACGCATTGGGTCACCGCCCAGCGCCTCAACAGGCTATTTCATTATATGTCCATCTGCCATTCTGCAGCACGGTCTGCTACTACTGTGGCTGTAATAAAGTAATCACCAAGGATCACACTAAATCGTCACGATATCTCGACTATCTGGAGCGCGAGATCGATATGCAGGTTGCCGCACTAAGGGGCACGCGTCAGGTGGCGCAGCTCCATTGGGGTGGGGGCACGCCAACCTTTCTCAATGATGCTGAAATGGCACGCCTGATGGCGGCATTACGGAGCCGTTTTGACTTTCTCGACGCCGGTGAGTATTCGATCGAGATTGACCCACGTTCGGTCGATCCGCAGCGCGCACACACCCTTTTTGAATTAGGTTTTAACCGCATGAGTCTGGGCATTCAGGATTTTGACCCATTGGTGCAAATGGCGGTTAACCGGATCCAGAGCTTTGAACAAACGCGGGATGTCCTCCTGGCCGCTCGTGATGCCGGTTTCAAATCGGTATCGGTCGACCTGATTTATGGCCTGCCGCGGCAGACGCTCAACGGTTTTCGCACCACGCTGGAAAAGACCCTGAGCCTGTCGCCTGACCGGATTGCGCTATACAGTTACGCGCACCTGCCGCAAATTTTTATGCCACAGCGGCGCATTCACGATACGGAGTTGCCCAAGCCCGAGGACAAACTATCGCTCATGGCCATGGCGGTCGAAATGCTGGTGGATGCCGGTTATGTCTTCATCGGGATGGATCATTTTGCCCGCCCAGATGATGAGCTTGCGTTGGCGCAGCAGGCCGGCAAGCTCCACCGTAATTTCCAGGGGTACGCCACGCACGCGGAACTCGACTTGCTGGCCTTTGGTGTGTCGGCGATCGCCAAGGTGGGTCCAGTTTATGCGCAGAATGCCAAATCGCTTGATGAGTATTACCACGATATCGATGCCGGCCATCTACCGGTGCGGCGAGGCTATCGCATGGATGTGGATGATCAATTGCGCCGTGCGGTGATTCAGGAATTGATGTGCCATTTTGGTCTAAATTTCGCCGCAGTATCGCAGGCCTGGGATATCGATTTTCGGACCTATTTTGCCGATGCGTTAGAGCAGCTTCAGCCTCTGGCGGATGCGGGACTGCTCCAGATGGATTCTCAGCAAATTGACGTGATGCCCAAGGGACGCCTGCTGGTCCGTATCATTGCGATGGCCTTCGACCGGCACCTGCAGGCTGATCGACAGCAGGCACCGGAAGGCCGCCAGCGATACTCCCGGGTGATCTAGGGCTGTCGGTGACCAAGAGAAAATGACGTGCCTGAATTGACACTACTCTCAGCCGTATTAATTGGCTGGCTCGGTGGGGTACATTGTCTAGGCATGTGCGGTGGGATTGTGAGCGCATTGGCGCTCTCGGCTCCTCAGGCGGGGCGGCACGGGATACTGCTAGCCTACAATCTCGGGCGCTGCCTGACCTACGTTGCATTGGGTGCTTGCGCCGGCGCGTTAGGATTCATCGGGATGGATCGTCTGTCGATTGCACCGGTGCTGCTTTATTCGATCGCCAATATGTTGCTCATTGGTATGGGATTGTATTTGCTGGGACTGCCATGGCTTGTTCGTCCCCTGGAGCAGGGTGGGCAACATCTGTGGCGCCACATTGAACCCTTTAGTCGACGGCTGTTTCCGGTCAATACCTTGCCCAGGGCCTTCGGTGTTGGACTGCTCTGGGGTTTTCTGCCGTGCGGTCTGGTCTATAGCGCCCTAGCGACGGCATTTGCGCTGGGCAGTGCCCAACAGGGGGCACTCTGGATGGGTGCCTTTGCACTGGGTACCCTACCGAATCTGATCCTGGCTGGCTGGGTGGGTGCGCAGACCTTACAGAAACTCAGGAACTCGTCGTGGCGTTGGTTTGGAGGCGTCCTGGTTGCGGGGTGGGGTGTTTACGGACTTGTCCGGTGGTGGGTGATGGCTTAATACACCATGACGGATACGACAGAACATCTTTTGAAGCTCACCGGATTACGCTGTGCCAACTGCGCAAATACCGTCCGTAAAGCCTTAGAGCAGGTCGGCGGCGTCTCAGCGACGGTTAATTTCGCCACGGAAGAAGCCATCGTGCACGCTCCGGGGTCAGTATCACCAGAGACGCTGATTCATGTCGTCGAGGCTGCGGGCTATGGCGCATCAGAAATCAATGACGCGTTTGAAGACGTGGAACCGGTTGTGGATCATGCGGCGCGCCGCCGTTTCTGGATTGCTGCAGTGTGTGCATTACCACTGATCCTGCAGATGCCCCTGGCAACATTGGGCATACATGAACACCTCTCCCAGACCTGGCAGTTCGCGTTGGCGACCCCCGTGCAGGTCTGGGTGGCCTGGCCGTTTTATCGGGGTGCGTGGCACGCACTCAAACTGCGTAGCGCCAACATGGATGTCTTGGTCAGTCTTGGCACGCTCGCCGCTTATGGGTATTCCACAGCGATCTGGTGGTGGGGGCTAGCAGCTGATGTCTATTTTGAAGCCTCGGTCGTCGTGATCACCTTAGTGATGGCCGGTAAATATCTGGAACATCGCGCCAAACAATCGAGTGCATCGGCGATTACACGATTGCTGCATCTCGCCCCCAAAAGCGCGTGGAAGAAAAATGACGCAGCGGATTTTGTGCTGGTACCGTTGACGGATATCCGTCCCGGAGACGAGGTCAGGATCACGAGCGGCGCATCGGTGCCAATCGACGGCTGGGTGATCGAAGGTCAATCGGCCGTCAGTGAAGCCATGTTGACTGGCGAACCAGTCCCTGTTGAAAAGCGTCGTGATGACAAGGTCTATGCGGGCACGCTGAACGGTGACGGCGTTCTGATCTGTCGCGTCAGCGGTGTGGGCCGAACCACGGTGCTGGCCGGTATCGCCCGGCTGGTCGCGCAGGCACAAGGGTCTCGGGCACCGGTGCAAGCGCTCGTGGATCGCGTTTCTGCCTGGTTTGTTCCGGTGGTGGTCCTGATTGCTCTGTTGACGCTCTTGTACGGTGGTCTTGTCCTGGATAGCTGGCAGACTGGCGTGGTCCGCGCGGTCGCCGTACTGGTGATTTCTTGCCCATGTGCGCTGGGTCTGGCAACGCCTACCGCGATCATGGTGGGGATCGGTGAGGCCGCGCGCCAGGGGATTCTCGTGCGCGATGCCGATGCCTTGCAACAAGCCGCGAGCGCCGCAGCGGTCGTCTTTGACAAGACGGGAACGCTCACCGAGGGGCAGGTTCGTTTGACGGATAGGGTGCTGCGTGATGACGATCCCCTGGGTCAACCAGCGACCCTGGTACTCGTCGCCGCCCTGGAGCAGGGCTCATCACACCCCATTGCGCATGCTATTCGTACGGCCGCAGGTCATGAATTGCCAGGGTCTGATTTGCCGGCTGTGAGCAACTTCCGAACCGAACCGGGGGTCGGGGTCTTTGGGGTGATTGCAGGTCAGCTTTATGGGGTGGAGCGTTGGTCAGATCAATGGGCCAATGTGGGCGGGGGTTTCTGGTCACAAGCCGCTGGCCGACTCATGGCCGAGGCAAAGAGTGTCTCGGTACTCAGCAAAGCGGGACAGCCAATCGCGTTGCTGGGTTTTGCCGACACGGTACGATCGGATGCGATGGCGGCCGTTCGGGTCGTGCAGGCCCTGGGGCTCAAACCGATTTTGTTGACCGGTGATCAGCCCGAAGCCGCCCGCGTCGTCGCGGCGCAGCTAGGGATTGACGAGGTGCATGCGGGCGTAATGCCGGCAGGCAAAGCCGGGCAGGTCAGAAAATTGATGGACGTGTTGCCGGCTGGCGTGATCATGGTGGGGGACGGCATCAATGATGCACCGGCGTTGGCGGCTGCCTCGGTCGGGGTCGCCATGGGTGGCGGGATGGATATCGCTATGGAAAGCGCCGGCATCGTTCTCATGCATAACCGCTTGACCGGGGTGCCCGATGCCATTCGCCTTGCCCGACGCACCCTATCCAAAATCCGGCAGAATCTATTTTTAGCCTTTATTTACAATGTATTGGCGATACCTCTGGCAGTGTCCGGCGCGCTGAGCCCGATGGTCGCCGGTGCCGCTATGGCCTGTTCGTCAATTTCAGTGGTGGGAAATTCTCTCTTATTGCGCCGCCGATCGTTGCAGACGCATGAAAAATCCTGATCAGCGGCTATAATTTTCAAGTTCGACCGCCATCCATGATGCGTTCAACCAGCCACACCAAGACCAAACCACCATCATTCCAAAAATAGGGAGCAGACATGAACATCGATAACATTTCCATCGGCAAGGATGTCCCGAACGATTTCAACGTCGTGATCGAGATTTCGGCCAATGCACCAGGCATCAAGTATGAGCTGGACAAAGATTCTGGCGCCGTTTTCGTCGATCGCTTTATCGCGACCCCGATGCACTATCCCTGTAACTACGGTTTCATTCCGTCGACCTTGTCGGAAGATGGGGATCCGGTAGACGTTCTGGTGGTGTCTCCGTATCCGCTGCCCCCGGGCGTCGTGATCCGTTGCCGTGCGATTGGTATGCTGGCCATGGAAGATGAAGCCGGTGAAGATGCCAAACTGGTCGCCGTACCGGTGTCGAAGCTGACGGGCATTTATGACAAGGTTCAAAGCACGAGTGACCTGCCGGAACTGCTGATCAAGCAGATCACGCACTTCTTCGAACACTACAAGGATCTGGAGGCCGGCAAGTGGGTCAAGGTCAAGGGCTGGAAAGACGCCGCTGCGGCCAAGGCTGAAATTACCTCGGGCGTTGCTCGCGCCAAGACCGGCAAGTAATCCAAGGCTTATAAGCATCAAAGGCCTTACAATGGCCCTGACTTCAGTCAGGGCCATTTTTCGTGGTGATTCCGAAAATAGGAAACGGGAGCGTTAGGTGCGGGTTGCGATTGCTCAGATGAATGTGGTGCTCGGCGATTTGCCGGGTAACGTCCGCCGCATTACCGAAGCTGCTGAAGAAGCCCTTGCGGCGGGGGCAGATTTATTGCTCACGCCCGAGTTGAGCCTGTGTGGCTATCCGCCAGAAGATTTGCTGCTGCGCCCGGATTTTTACCGGTTGAATGATGCGGCGCTATCCGCTCTGGCTGAGCGAACGCGGATGCTGGATCTGGCGATCGTCGTTGGCCACCCGTGCATGGAAGATGCTAAGCATTACAACGCAGCGAGCGTCTTTGTCCGTGGTCAGCGTCTTTGTACTTATCGCAAGCAACATCTACCCCAGTACGAAGTTTTTGATGAATGTCGTTACTTCTCGCCTGGTCGTGACACCGTTGTTTTTGAACACGCGGGTGTGCGTTTCGGATTGGCAATTTGTGAAGACGTCTGGTACACCGGCCCGGCTCTAAATGCCAAGGCAGCCGGCGCCGATGTGCTGCTGGTGCTGAACGCGTCGCCGTATCATCTGGACAAAGCTGTCGACCGGCAGAGTATTTTGCAACAGCGCGTTGCCGAAACGGGTCTATCGATTGTCTATTGCAACCTGGTTGGCGGTCAGGATGAACTGGTGTTTGACGGCGCCTCCTGCTTGATGACCTATGACGCCAGGATCGCGCTGCAGCTGCCACAGTTTCAGGCGTCTGTGGCGACGGCTGACTACGTTCGTGGTGCATGGACCACCCCTGTCGTGAGTGCGGCGCCGATATCGCTGGATGCACAGATTTATAAGGCGCTGGTGTTGGGGGTGCGGGATTATTTCGCCAAGAATGGCTTTGCCGGAGCCTACATCGGTCTATCGGGGGGGATCGATTCAGCGCTCACGTTGTGTGTGGCGGTCGAAGCCTTGGGCGTTGATCGTGTGCGGCCGATTATTATGCCGTCGCCTTATACAGCACAGATGAGTATTGATGATTCTCTGGCGCTGAGTGCAAATCTCGGTGTGAAGTCAGAAATAATCGACATCCAGCCAGCCATGCGAACCTACGAAGACATCCTGGCGCCTTATTTTGTAGGGCAGCCGGTCGACGCCACGGAAGAGAATCTGCAAGCACGGATTCGCGGCAATTTGCTGATGGCACTGTCCAATAAAAGCGGCTGGCTGGTGCTGACGACCGGTAATAAGTCGGAAATGGCGGTCGGATATTGCACACTCTACGGCGACATGGCCGGCGGTTTCGCCGTGCTCAAGGATCTGTTCAAAACCAAGGTCTACGAGGTCTCGCGCTGGATCAATCGAGACAGGGAGGTCATCCCCTGGCGGATCATCGAACGGCCACCATCGGCCGAGTTGCGCCCGGATCAGACGGATCAGGATTCGCTGCCCCCTTATGAAGTGCTTGACGCCATCGTCGCTGCCTATATGGAGCAGGATCTCAGCCCGCGCCAAATCATGGCGCTGGGCTATCGCGAAGACGATGTCAAGCGGGTCGTCCGCCTGCTGCGTATTTCCGAGTACAAACGCCGCCAGTCGCCGGTCGGCATCCGTTTAACGCGCCGGGGTTTTGGCAAGGATTGGCGTTATCCGATTACCAACCGCTATGCCGATGAGTGGTAAGATTAAGCCCATCGGAATAATCGTTTTTGACCCCATGGAGTCATCATGAAGCAGATCGTTGCCATTATCAAACCGTTCAAGCTCGATGAAGTCCGCGAAGGCCTGTCGGAAATTGGTATCACCGGCCTCACGGTGACCGAGGTTCGTGGTTTTGGTCGCCAGAAAGGCCATACCGAGCTCTATCGTGGCGCCGAGTACGTGGTCGATTTTTTGCCAAAGGTGCGTCTCGAGGTTGTGGTGCAAGATGATCGCGTCGATGCCGTGCTGGAGTCGATCATCAAGTCAGCACGGACCGGTAAGATCGGTGACGGCAAGATCTTCGTACTGCCGGTCGATCAGGTGGTCCGTATCCGTACGGGCGAAACCGACAACGCAGCCATCTGAGCGGCTAGTCTTCATCGCCGGGCCCTGCGCTGATCACGCAGGGCTTTTTATTTTCAAGTACGCCGTCAGCCGATGCCCCTTATTGCATTCAACAAACCCTATGGTGTCGTTTCCCAGTTCACGCCGGAAGGCCGTTGGCAAGGTTTGTCGGATTATCTGAGACTCCCGCAATACCGGGTGGCGGGACGACTAGACGCCGATAGTGAAGGCCTTCTTCTGCTAACGGATGATGGCCGTCTGCAGTCGCGTATTGCAGAGCCTCGGCATAAGCTTCCTAAAACTTATTGGGTGCAGGTGGAGGGGCAGCCGGATGATGCGGCGCTGGCTGCGTTACGGGCTGGCCCACTGCTCAACGACGGTCCCACACAACCCTGCCGCGTCGAGCAGTTGCCGGATGACTTGGAGGAGTCTTGTCTTTGGCCCAGAACCCCGCCGATCCGTTTTCGTAAATCGGTCCCCACCCGTTGGCTGGCAGTGACCCTGACGGAAGGGCGAAATCGGCAGGTCAAGCGGATGTGTGCCGCGGTGGGCCTCCCAGTCTTGCGTCTAATCCGTGTCTCGATCGGCGGCATCCGTCTGTTTGAACTGGATCAGGGTCATGCTTTATCCTTGGGGCAGTCGGTGCCTGTGCCCGTCGCCCATCTGGATGCCATCCTATGAAGAGAATGATTCCCCGTCTTGTCTGCACGTTCATGCTGTCACTACCGATGCTGGCATGTGCGTCTTCCGAATTGTTTCGATTGAGCCTGGGGGATGGGGCGCTGCAGGTTGAGGTTGCCGCCACGCAAGCCCAGCGCGCGCAGGGGTTGATGAATCGGTCGCAACTGGACGCCTCGCGCGGCATGTTATTTGTTTATCCGGTCCCGGCTTATTTTTGCATGTGGATGAAGAACACGCTGATCCCTCTGTCGGTGGCCTTTATTGACGCCCAGGGGCGTGTAATCAATATCGCTGATATGGTGCCGCAGACCGAGACAAACCATTGCACGCGCAGTAACGCCACCTATGCGCTTGAGGCCAATCAGGGCTGGTTTGCCCGGCATGGCGTTCAACCCGGCACTCAGGTCATCGGGTTAGAAAAAATACCCAAGGGCGAGTATTGATCGATGGGTATGCGTGAAAGCCGAATCAGGTCGGATCGCTTCAAGGGGCGCAGCCGGGGAAGCCACTGGCACCCCCTAGGTAAAGCGCTGAGTCCGCCATTGACGCTGAGACGCTGGCTGCTCGAACCGCGCTCGCTCACGGTGCGATTGCAGCGACACTATGGCGATGTGTCTTTGCGCGTTATACGACAGGCACTGGGTGAGCCCTATAACGATGAAGGAACTGGCCGTTTACCGCTGGCGGTTTGTCGTGCGGTGGTGCTGTCATCTGGTGATGGCGCGCCTCTGGTGGTGGCACACTCGATTCTTCCTGCCGTACCCCGTGGTCCGCTTTCGGTCATGTTCCGTAAACTAGGTCGCCAGGCGCTGGGGTCATTGTTGTTTACGCATCGCGGCTTCGAACGTCGGCAGCGGGAGTGGGCGTTTCTGGATAAACGACACCCCCTCTACCGTCTGACCAGCCTCGAGGATATTTCAACGCCGCCGGAACGGTACTGGGCGCGCCGTGCCGTGTTCAGTATGTCGCGTTATCCAGCGCAGTCAGTTCAGGTGACCGAGGTATTTTGTATCAAGTGACATAGATGCCATCTAATACGTGCTATGGTTCACAACGAGTGGCGCGTGGATGGTCTTTATGAACGCACGTCTTTGCAGTTTTTTAGGCGTGTCTATGACAAATCGCGTATTGCCCTGGGTGGCTACCCTGCTATTCAATAGCCTAGCTTTCCTTCCTCTCGCCATGCTTCAGAGCATGGGGCAGGCGGCAGGATGGATCGCATGGATTGTACCCGGTTCATTCAAGCGCCTTTCGAATGCCAATTTTGCACATGCGTTTCCGAATGCGTCGCCGCAGATGCTTCGTGGCGCAATGTTATCTGTGGGGCAGATGTTCTTGGAAATGCCCTATTGGTGGGTGCGCCGAAATGATCATGCATTGAATCAAACTGTCGCCGAGGCCGACTGGCATTTGTTTGAAGAAGCTTTGAATCAGGGTAACGGTGTCATATTGCTCTCACCCCATATGGGCTGTTTTGAATTATTGGGTCCCGTTTATAGCTCACGTCATCAGTCGACCGTGCTTTTTCGTCCACCACGAATGATTTGGTTGCGGGAGTGGATTGTGGCCATGCGAACCCGTCAGAAACTCAAGATGGCGCCGGCCAATCAAACGGGTGTTCGGTCCCTGGTACGCGCTTTGCGTAAAGGCCAAACAGTGGGTATTTTGCCCGATCAGGTGCCGGTTTTGGGCGAGGGAGTTTGGGCGCCTTTTTTTGGGCGTCCAGCCTACACTATGACACTGGTGCAAAGGCTTCAGACGCTAACGAGCGCGAAAATTTTTGTATTAGGCGTAGAGCGGCTGGGTATCGCGAAGGGTTACAGAATGCACATAGCACCAATGCAGGAAACGCTATCTTTGAATCCTACGGAAGCGGCAACACAAGTCAATCTCGCTTTGGAAGCGATGATACGGATCGCCCCAGCTCAATATCTCTGGGGTTATAACCGCTACAAACAGCCTGTTGTCTGAACGCCAAATAAAAAAACCGGCCTAGTTGTGAGAACTGGGCCGGTTTTTCAACTGACTGAATTGCTCAGGCGAAGTTGGCTTCGGCAAATTTCCAGTTGGCCAGTTTGTCGAGGAAGGTCTCGACAAACTTCGGACGCAGATTGCGATAGTCGATGTAGTAGGCGTGTTCCCACACATCCACCGTCAGCAGTGCCTTGTCGCCGGTGGTCAGCGGGGTGCCTGCGGCGCCCATGTTGACGATGTCGACGCTACCGTCGGCCTTCTTGACCAGCCAAGTCCAACCCGAGCCAAAGTTACCGACCGCCGAGGTCTGGAAAGCTTTCTTGAACTCGTCGAACGAGCCCCATTTTTTATTGATGGCATCAGCAAGGGCACCGGTTGGTGCGCCACCGCCGTTTGGCGACAGACAGTTCCAGAAGAAGGTGTGGTTCCACACCTGCGCGGCGTTGTTATAGATGCCACCGGCCGGCGCCTTCTTGACGATCTCTTCCAGGCCCAGCTTTTCGTATTCGGTGCCCGGAATCAGATTGTTGAGATTGGTCACATACGCTTGGTGGTGCTTGGCATAGTGATAGTCGAAGGTTTCCTCAGACATGTGCGGGGCGAGGGCGTTCTTGGCGAACGGCAGAGCGGGCAATTCAAAAGCCATAATATTTTCTCCGTGTTTGGGGTACTGCAAACCTCTGATTCTAGACAGAGCTGGTGTGCCCTGCAAGCGTTGATTGTGCCGATGGGGCTTAAGACCCGTCGGCGAGAACGGATTCAACGCGTGCCTCCAGTCGGCCATCGGCCAGCCGGAGCTGTAGGGTGCTCTGTGGCGGTGCTTTGTGAATGCTGTCGATTAGATGCCCGTGCGCATCGGTAATCAGTGCGTACCCCCGCTGCAGTGGTTGGCTTGGATCCAGCGCCTGTAATCGCAGTCCACATTCGCTTAGGCCGCGCTTGTGTCGATCGAGCGTGCGTTCGATCCAGTGGGTCATCCGGGTCCGGCATTGGTTTAAACGATCCTGTTGCCGCTCGAGTAATGCCATCGGGCTACGCAAGCGGGCGCTGTAGCCATCAAGACGCATCGCCGCCTCATCGATTTGCCGGGTCAGCCGCTGGCGTAATCGACCTTGCTGCATCTCCAGTAACGAGCGCATACGCGCCTGGTCCGGCGCGATCAGTTCAGCCGCGGCGGTTGGCGTGGGCGCCCGCAGGTCGGCCGCGAGATCGGCCAGGGTGGTGTCGGTTTCGTGGCCAACGCCGCAAACCAGAGGCAGCGCGCTGGCGGCGATAGCGCGGACAACGGCAGCTTCGTTAAAACACCAGAGATCTTCGAGCGAGCCGCCACCACGACAGAGCAAGAGCACATCGGCTGCGCCATGGCGGTTGGCGCTTGCTATGGCCTGAACAATCTGAGCGGTCGCTTCGGCACCTTGCACCAGCGTGGGGTACAGAATCAAGCGGGCATAAGGTGCGCGACGACTCAGGGTCGTGATCACATCATGTAATGCTGCAGCCTGCGGGCTTGTGATGATGCCTATTGTCCGCGGGAAACCGGGTAGGGGTTTTTTTCGCTCAGCATCAAATAGTCCGCCAGCCTCCAGTTCGGACTTGAGCTGCAGAAATCGTTCATACAGCGTACCCAGCCCCCCCTTGACCAGGGTATCGATGGTCAGCTGGAATTCTCCGCGGGCTTCGTAGAGCGTGACTTGGGCGCGGGCACGCACTTTGTCCCCCTGGCGGGGTTGCCAGGCCAGTCGGGCTGCACGGGTGCGAAAAAGCGCGCAACGCACTTGAGCACCGGCATCTTTGAGGGTGAAATAGATATGCCCCGAGCTGGCCATGGTGAGCTGGGCAATCTCGCCCTCGACCCAAAGCGGCGAAAATCGAGTCTCCAGCTGATGGCGTACTGCGGCGTTCAGGTCAGAAACCGACAGGATCGGCGTGTCGATCCGGTCGAGTTCACTCGGGTTTGAGAACGTCTCGTTAAGCATGGCCGTTACTTTAACGCGGGATTGCGGCACGTGGCGGTCGTTGCACCACAGGTCGGTTGAAGTCGTTCAAAAAAACCTGAAAAATCTATTGACAGCGGGGCATTTTCTCCACCACCCATGACAAAGCCTTGCTGGGCCTGGTTTGGTGCAACGCATCACGCTCGCAAGGCCGCCTAGTTCACTTAACCTATTGTTATTTATAGTTTTATTGGAATAGCCCCTTTTTTGAGCGCAGTAAGACAAATTCCTGCCACAACACGAGTTAGACAATTTTGTGACAGCCTATCCACAAAGTTATCCACGGTTTTTGTGGATAAGCGGCGGGGTGCTCTAAGTCCTTGATCTGTGGTTCGCTTGCTCAAAACCGGGGGGGTGGCTACACTCCCATTTTGCACTTTTTTGTGGTGGGGATACACGTGTTTGCGATTATTCAAGCGGCCGGCTGGCCGATCTGGCCTTTGCTGATCGCCTCCGTGATCGCTCTGGCACTCATAATCGAACGTCTTTACACCCTGCGTGCAGCACGAATTCTGCCGACGGGTCTATTGCAATCCGTGCTCTCAACCTTGCGCCAAGGCGGCTACGATGCAGCCCGTCTTCAGAGCTTGGAAGAAAGTTCGCCGCTCGGTCGGGTTCTGGCGGCGGGCATTCGTAATCAGAATAGCAGCCGTGAAATCATGCGGGAATCGATCGAAGAGTCGGGACGTATGGTGACCCATCAACTCGAGCGCTACCTGACCACGCTAGGAACGATTGCCTCGATCGCACCATTGCTGGGCCTTTTGGGTACCTTGGTGGGTATGATCGACATCTTTGGTTCGCAATCGCCGACGACGGGTAGTCCCCAGCAGTTGGCTCAGGGCATTTCGATCGCCCTCTACAACACTGCATTTGGCCTGCTCATCGCTATACCAGCCTTGATCTTTTGGCGGCATTTTCGTGCATTGGTGGACGGTTATGTGGTGGATATGGAACAGCAGGCCGTCAAGCTGGTCGAAGTGATTCACGGCGAACGCAACTGAACCGGGCAGACACACCATGAATTTTCGCCGGGGTGCGGGGCGTGATGAACCTGAAATCAATCTGATTCCGTTCATTGATGTGCTATTGGTGATCATCATTTTTTTGATGATGACAACCACCTACAGCAAGATTTCGGGGATCGAGATTGATTTACCAACTGCGGCAGTGAGCACTCAGACACCGCCGGATGAAATTGTCGTGACGGTATCGGCATCCGGCATCGTAGTCGTGGATGGTCAACGTTTGACGCGTCCCGGGATTGATAGCGTTGCGGCGGCGCTCAAGCAGGCATCACAGCGTAAAGGCACTGCTAAGCCACCGGTCGTTTCAATCAATGCCGATGCTAAGGCGACCCATCAGAGTGTCATTGATGTGATGCAAGCGGCGCATCAGGCGGATCTGTCGCAGATCTCTTTCGCCACGCGTAACGGTGGTTCATGATTCTTAACCCGCAAGACGTCGAGGCCAGTTGGTATGGCCAAAAGCGGCTCGGGTTTGTGCAGCGTGGTCTGCTGATACTGCTGTCCTGGCTTTATGGGGGCGTCACCCGTTTGCGCAGGGCGCTGTATGATCAGGGGCTTTTGCGCCGCACTCGCTTGCCGGTGCCGGTCATTGTGGTGGGTAATCTGATCGTTGGCGGTGCCGGCAAGACCCCGCTCACGCGCTATCTGGCCCAAGCATTGATTGCTGCCGGTTGGCGACCGGGCATCATCAGCCGGGGGTATGGGCGCCAGGTGCCCGGGATTCGTGCTGTCGGACAGGGCGATCCTCCCCGCTATGTGGGTGACGAGCCTTTGCTCTATGCCGAGGACGGTCTACCTATTTATGTGGGAGAGCAACGTGTGGCAGCAGGACAGGCCTTACTTGCCGCTAATCCCTTGGTCGATATCCTGATTGCCGATGATGGTTTGCAGCACTATGCGCTCGAGCGCGACATTGAGCTGGTTGTGTTCGACAACCGTGGTTTCGGTAATGGCCAATTGCTGCCGGCCGGTCCGCTGCGCGAAGGGCTGGAACGCCTCAATGATATGAAGATGAAAGCGCTGGTATGGCAGGGTGGTGCCCCGGCGCTTAGCAATCCCGCGATCCATCGCTATCCGTCATTTGCCATGAGACTGGAGCCTGGTGCCGTTTATGCCGTGAATGATCGGACAAAAGAACAACCCTTGTCTGCCTTTGCAGGACAATCCGTGATTGCAGTTGCGGGTATTGGAAACCCGGAACGATTCTTCCAGATGCTGCGTGATCATGGCTTGCGGGTCGAAGGGAAGTCATTTCCGGATCACCACCAGTTCACCCAAGACGATATTCCAGTTTCAACCTGTCCGGTGCTGATGACCGAGAAGGATGCAGTAAAATGTCACGAGTTTTCGGCTGGTCGCGATCGCTGGTTTGTCGTTCCGGTCACTGCGCATATTGACCCGCCGTTACCGCTGGCGGATTGGCTAAAGCATAGACATCGCGTTTAGATGGGGAGTGGTTGAATGGATCCGCGTTTACTGGAAATCCTGGTTTGTCCTGTATGCAAGGGCAAGCTTGAATTCGACAAGGCCGCTCAGGAATTAATTTGCAAACCTTGCCAATTGGCCTATCCGGTTCGCGATGGGATTCCCATCATGATGCAGGACGAAGCACGCCCGCTAACGGGTCAACAGGCCTAACCCGCGAAAGGATTAAGCCGTGAGTTACGTGACCTTTCGTGTGGTGATTCCGGCTCGTTTGAAGTCCACGCGGCTTCCTAATAAGCCCCTGCTGGATCTGGGCGGCAAACCGATGGTGGTCCGCGTGTGCGAACGGGCACAACGCTCGGGTGCCGATACGATTGTCGTGGCGACGGACAGCCGCGATGTGCGAGACGCCGTTCGCGCGGCCGGCTTCGATGTTTGCATGACCCGGGAAGATCATCCGAGCGGTACGGATCGCATCGCCGAAGTGTGTGATCATTTTGGCTGGGCCGACGAAACAGTCATTGTTAACGTCCAGGGTGACGAGCCGTTTCTGCCACCGTCATTGATTGATCGGGCGGCACACCAATTGGTTGATTCGGGTGCCGATATGGCCACCTTGGCGCACGCTATTCATGATCCAGCGGAGTTTTTCAACCCCAATGTCTGTAAGGTCGTCATTAAGGCGAATGCCGACGCCCTGTACTTCTCGCGGGCGCCGATACCGTTTGCCCGGGATGATTTTGCCGCCGACTGGCAGCAGGGTCGTTTCCCCCCGGCGCTGCCAGGTGGGGCATTTGCTGCTCACCGTCACATAGGCCTTTATGCCTACCGACGCCGTTTTCTTCGGGATTACGCCAGCCTCACGGCCAGCCCGCTGGAATCGATCGAAGCCCTGGAGCAATTACGCGCCTTGTGGCATGGCTACCGGATCAGCGTGGCCGTGACCGAGACATTGCCGCCGGCAGGCGTCGATACGCCGGAAGACGCCGTCCGGGCGCAACAGGTCTTTGCCGAGGACTTCGCTGCATTGCGCATTGACCCGCCGCTGTAATTACCGTAAGTTTTTTGCAAGGTGGATGTCCCACACTGTCCACATGGCCTATTTGATCCATTATTAATCGAGGATACCGATGAAACTCATTCTGTTGGGCGCCCCGGGCGCTGGCAAAGGCACTCAAGCCAAATACATCTGCGAAAAGTTCGGTATTCCACAGATTTCCACGGGTGACATGTTGCGTGCCCAGGTTAAGGCCGGTACCGCGCTCGGTCTGGAAGCAAAGAAGCATATGGATTCGGGTGGTCTGGTACCGGATGCCGTGATTATCGGCATGGTCAAGGAGCGCCTGAAAGAAGCGGACTGCAAAAACGGTTATCTCTTCGATGGTTTTCCGCGCACCATTCCGCAAGCAGAAGCTATGAAAGAAGCTGGTGTGCCGCTCGACTTCGTGCTCGAAATCGACGTGCCTGATCAGGACATTATTGATCGCATGGCCGGCCGCCGTGTGCATCTGGCGTCGGGTCGGACCTACCACATCAAGTACAACCCACCGAAAGTCGCCGGCAAGGATGATGAAACCGGTGAAGACCTGATCCAGCGTGACGATGACCAAGAAGCCACTGTGCGTCATCGTCTGGACATCTATCACAGCCAGACCAAACCGCTGGTGACCTTTTACACCAACTGGCAGAACGCCGGTGATGCCAAAGCGCCAAAGGTCAAGAAAGTGGCTGGCGTTGGTGGCGTGGATGAGATTACCGCACGTGTATTAGGCGCGTTGAACTAATCCGTCAGCGCTTGCATTGTCGGGCGTCCGGTTGGCTCTGCCAATCTGGCGCCCGATCTGTTTTAATGCGGTATGAATAACGCACTGTACTTCCAGTCAGGTGGCGTCACCGCGGTGATTGGCGCGACTGCCGCAGCACTCATTGAGGCGCATCGGCAGGTGAGCCCGGGTCGGCTCTTTGCTGCTGAGCATGGTCTCTCCGGTTTAATGAACGCACAGCTGGTTGATGCAACGGCCTTACCAGAATCGATGCGTCTAGCCCTTAGCCACGTCCCCGGTGGCGGGCTGGGATCCGGCAGAACCCTGCTGATGCCTTACGACGAGAACCCGCAACAGTGGGAACAGGTGCGCGATGTGCTGGTCAGGCACCAGATCGGCACCATCTACGTTAATGGCGGTAATGGCTCCATGGATACGGCCGCCAAACTGGTCGAATTGAGCGATCGTTTTTACCTCGACCTCAAAGTCATTGGGTTACCCAAAACCATCGACAATGATCTGGAGGGCACCGATGCGTCGCCGGGTTTTGGCTCGGCTTTGAAGTATCTGTCGGTGTCGCTGATGGAGGCCGCGCGCGATCACTGCGCCATGGCGACTAAACCCAGTGTCTTCATCATGGAAGTGATGGGTCGGCACACCGGTTGGCTTGCCAGCTGCGGCGCCGTAGCTCGCTTACCGGAGGCAGTTGCTTCGCCCTTGATGCTGTTTCCGGAAGTCGATTTTGAGCCGGCGCATTTTGTCAGAGCCATCCGGCAGCGTTTTGAGACACAGCATGCGGTTGTCTGTGTTGTCTCCGAAGGCATTCACACGGCAGATGGCCGTTTTTATGCCCAGCAAAATGTCGCCGCCAAGTACGGTCATGAACAGCTTGGTGGGGCGGGGCTTGCCGTAGCCGAGCTGCTCAGAACGGAGCTGGGTATCAAGGTGCATGTGGCGATCCCGGATTACATGCAACGCGCTGCAAGACATCTGGCGAGCGCAACGGATATCGCCCAGGCAGAAGCCGTTGCCCGCCACGCGATCGTTCTGGCTCAATCCGGCCAGACAGGACTGATGGTTAATATCGTTCGCGAGTCCGACGCGCCCTATCGTTGGCACTGTGCTGCCGTTGCATTGACGGATATCGCTAACCGGGAGCGCAGTCTGCCACGTGATTGGATCAATCAGGCGCATTACACCTTGCGGCCAGAAGCGTTGGCTTATCTGAGGCCGCTGATTGCCGGTGAGATCAGCTTGCCCTGGTCAGAAGGCTTGCCAGAGTACCCTTGGGTCGAGTGGCCGAAGATTGCATAACCCCCCAGATGAAGGGTTTATTCCAAAACCCCTTATAAGCTAAGAAGATTTATTTCGTTCACAGCACAAGCTGTTGTGCCGCAACATAGCTCCATCAAATCTATTCCCGATGGAGAACACAATGGCATCAGTACGTAAATCGCTGCTTTCAGCAGTTCTTGGTATTGCGGTCGCAGTCAGCAGTTTCGGTGTTAAAGCCGATACAGACTTCCTGAACGTATCCTACGACCCGACCCGCGAGCTCTACAAAGACTTTAACGCCGTATTTGCCAACCACTGGAAAAAGCAGACTGGTGAGACGCTCAATATTAAAGCCTCTCATGGTGGTTCTGGTAAACAGGCACGTGCCGTCATTGATGGTCTGCAAGCCGATGTGGTGACTCTGGCGCTTGCTTACGATGTGGACGCCATTGCCCAGAAGGGTCTGATTGCACCGGACTGGATCAAGCGTTTGCCGAACAACTCCGCACCGTATACCTCGACCATTGTCTTCCTGGTGCGTAAAGGTAATCCGAAGAACATCAAGGATTGGAATGATCTTGCCAAGCCCGGTATCGAAGTCGTGACGCCAAATCCGAAAACATCCGGTGGCGCTCGTTGGAACTTCCTGGCAGCCTGGGGATACGCCCTCAAACAGCCGGGTGGTAATGACCAGAAGGCACGTGAGCTGGTCACCAACATTTACAAGAATGTAAAGGTGCTTGACTCAGGCGCCCGCGGCTCGCTGACGACTTTTACGGAACGCGCGATTGGCGACGTATTGATCTCTTGGGAAAACGAGGCCTATCTGTCAATTAAGGAGCTGGGTCCGGATAAGTTCGATATCGTGACGCCGTCGTTGTCGATTCTGGCCGAGCCCTCGGTGGCCGTGGTCGATAAGGTGGTTGATAAGCGGGGTACACGTAAAGTTGCCCAAGCTTATCTGGAATACCTGTACACGCCGATCGGACAGGAAATTGCCGCACGTCATTATTACCGCCCTCGTAATAAGGAAATTGCCGCCAAGTACAGCAGCAACTTTGCCAAGGTCAAATTGTTCACGATTGACCAGGTTTTTGGTGGCTGGGACAAAGCGCAGAAGACCTATTTTGGTGATGGCGGTGTCTTTGACCAGATCATTGCCCGCAAGTAATCCTGATTTGTCCAAGCCTCTTATATCAAATCGGTTATAAACAATGCCAAAAATCATCTATAAACGCCATAAAGAATCACCTAGACTAGGCATCCCCCAACTAGGAGCATCCCTATGAAAACCCTCAATTTACGTTCGTTGATCGGTACGGCGCTGGCCGCAGTGGCTGTTGCTTCCTCCGGTGTCGCGTCTGCGCAAACCTCGATTCTGAATGTGTCCTATGACGTGGCTCGTGAACTTTACAAGGACATCAATCCGGCATTCGCCTCGAGCTGGCAGGCCAAGGGTAATCCCCCCGTGACTATTAACCAGTCACACGGTGGTTCGAGCAAGCAGGTCGGTGCTGTCATCGCCGGACTCGAAGCGGATGTGGTCACCATGAACCAGGTGCCAGACATTCAGCAGCTCGTTAAAGCAGGCCTGGTCAATAGCGATTGGCAGAAGCGATTACCAAACGACGCTGCCCCCTACACGACCACGACCGTGTTTGTTGTGAGAAAAGGGAACCCGAAGGGCATCAAAGATTGGCCGGATCTAATCAAGTCGGGCACGCAGGTCATCGTCCCAAACCCGAAAGTCACGGGTAACGGCCGGTATACCTACCTGGCGGCCTGGGGTTTTGCCATCAAGAACTACAAAACTGAAGAGAAAGCCCGCGACTTTGTGAAGGCGCTCTTTGCCAATGTGCCGGTGCTCGATGGTGGCGGCCGTGGTGCAACAACCACCTTCACGCAACGGAATATGGGCGATGTCCTGGTTACCTTTGAAAATGAAGCGATTCTGCTTGATAAAGAGGTCGGTGGTGATCAATTTGACATCGTGTATCCAAGTCTCTCGGTCGATGCGCCAGCCCCAGTGACGGTGGTCGACAAGGTGGTCGATAAGCGCGGTACACGTAATGTATCCACGGCTTACCTCGAATACCTGTGGACTCCGGAGGGTCAGGAGATCATCGCCAAGCATTATCTGCGTCCACGTAATGCGGCGGTGATGAAGAAATACGCCAAGACGTTTCCGGCCGTGAACACCTTCTCGGTGGAAAAACTGCTGGGCCCCTGGGATAAGGTCATGAAGGAACAGTTCGCCGATGGCGGCATCTATGACCAGATCATGGTGAAACGATGACGTCTAAGCTGTTCAAGCAAAGCGTGATCCCGGGGTTTGGTGTCACCCTGGGTTTTACGCTGGCTTATCTGGGTCTGATCGTTCTGATTCCGCTGTCGGCGGTGGTGTGGAAAACAACGGATCTGACTTTGGCCCAGTTTTGGGCGACGGTTACCGAGCCCCGTATCGTCGCCTCGTTGCGGTTGAGTTTTGCCGCATCTCTGATCGCAGCGGCCGTGAATGCATGCTTCGGTTTAATTCTGGCCTGGATGCTGGTTCGATACCGATTCCCCGGCAAAAAGATCGTCGATACGCTCGTCGATTTACCTTTTGCGCTGCCGACGGCGGTTGCCGGTATTGCATTGACGGCGATCTACGCCAAGAACGGTTGGTTGGGTCAATATCTTGAACCCTTGGGGATCAAAGTGGCCTTCACGCCATTAGGCATCATGGTGGCGCTGATTTTCATCGGCCTTCCTTTCGTTGTTCGCACCGTCCAACCCGTTCTTGAAGACCTGGACAAGGAAATCGAAGAGGCGGCGGCAAGTCTAGGCGCCAATCGAGCGCAAACCGTGTTCAAAGTGGTGCTGCCCATTATTCTGCCAGCCTTACTGACCGGTTTCGCGCTGGCTTTTGCGCGTGCTGTTGGAGAATACGGATCGGTCATCTTCATTGCTGGTAACTTACCCATGGTGTCAGAGATTGCGCCACTGATGATCATTACCAAGCTCGAGCAGTATGACTACGCTGGCGCGACGGCCATTGCAGTGGTGATGTTGTTTTTCTCGTTCATTCTTCTTCTATTGGTGAATACGCTACAGGCATGGACGGCCAAACGCACCGGGAGGGATCTCTGATGGCGGGCGGTATCTCTACAGCGATTGATGCCAAGTCGATTAAGTGCAACCAGAAGCTGATCGATGCAACGCAGGAGTCATCCTGGGTTCGCCGTCTGTTGATCGGAGTGGGTCTATGTTATTTCTTCCTTTTTTTGTTACTGCCATTGGGTGCTGTTTTTGTCGAAGCGCTGCGAAAAGGCTGGGATGCTTACCTGGCCGCGCTGGTTGATCCCGATGCCTGGTCGGCGATCAAGCTAACGCTACTCATTGCGGTCGTGTCTGTGCCGATGAACTTGATCTTCGGTGTGGCGGCCGCGTGGGCAATCACCAAATTCCAGTTTCCCGGAAAGCGTTTTTTGATCACATTGATCGATTTGCCGTTTTCGGTATCGCCGGTAATTGCCGGTCTGATTTTCGTGCTCGTTTTTGGCGCTCAGGGCTGGTTTGGATCCTGGTTTATGGACAATGACATCAAGATCATTTTCGCCGTTCCCGGTATTCTGCTGGCCACCATTTTTGTGACCTTTCCCTTTGTCGCTCGCGAACTGATTCCACTTATGGAAGCGCAGGGCAAGGAAGAAGAAGAGGCGGCGATTGTCCTCGGTGCCCGAGGGTGGCAGGTCTTTCGCTATGTCACGCTACCAAATATTTTGTGGGGGCTCATCTATGGCGTGGTGCTCTGTAACGCGCGCGCTATGGGGGAATTTGGCGCGGTATCGGTGGTATCAGGACATATCCGCGGTGAAACGAATAGTATGCCGCTCCACGTTGAAATTCTCTATAACGAGTACAACTTTGCAGCCGCTTTTGCGGTGGCATCGCTCTTGGCGGTGCTTGCGCTGGTTACGCTACTGATTAAAACCTTTGTGGCATGGAAAGCCGCACGGATTCATGCTGAACTGAAGGAAGACTGATTGTGAGTATCGAGGTCAAAAACATTAGTAAGAATTTCGGCGAATTCAAGGCGCTCAATGATGTCAGTCTTGAGTTTCCGACGGGAAAGCTGGTTGCACTTCTGGGTCCATCCGGCTGCGGTAAAACGACCTTGCTGCGGATCATTGCCGGGCTCGAGACTGCCGATTCGGGCCAGGTCATACTGGATGGTGTCGATGCTTCGGATAGCCATGTTCGTGAGCGCCAGGTCGGCTTTGTGTTTCAGCACTATGCGCTGTTCAAGCACATGACTGTTTTCGAGAACGTGGCCTTCGGACTTCGTGTCAAGCCCAGAAAAGAGCGGCCCACAGAGGCGCAGATCCGGGCGAAAGTACACGAATTGCTCGCGCTGGTGCAACTTGACTGGCTGGCAGATCGTTTTCCATCTCAACTCTCGGGGGGGCAACGCCAGCGGATTGCTCTGGCGCGTGCCTTGGCGGTGGAGCCTAAGGTATTGCTGCTCGACGAGCCGTTCGGTGCGCTCGATGCCAAAGTGCGCAAGGAACTCCGTCGCTGGTTACGCCGCTTGCATGACGAGATTCACGTGACCTCGATTTTTGTGACGCACGATCAGGAAGAGGCGTTGGAAGTGGCTGATGAGGTCGTGCTCATGAATCAGGGGAGGGTCGAACAAGTCGGTACACCAGATCAAGTCTATGATCATCCAGCAACCCCATTCGTTTACAGCTTCCTGGGTTCGGTCAATCTATTCCATGGTCGTGTTGAGGGCGATGTGGTGCATGTCGGCCCCCACCAGTTAACCCATACCGGATCGACGGCGGATGATGGCTCCCAGGTGGTGGCTTTCGTTCGTCCGCACGAACTGACCATTTCAGCCGAGGCGGCATCGGGGGGGGTACGTGCCGAAATCGAACGCATTCTCTCGATTGGCGCCTTCTCGCGCGTCGAACTGATCGGTCTGGATGCAGAAGGACAGCGCACCGCCCATAACTACGAAGTAGAAATGATGCGCTCCGAGTTATTGTCGAAGCATGTGCGCCAGGGGCAGGAAGTGTATCTGGTTCCCAGAAATCTCCGCGTGTTCCAGGAACCCGATTTCTCGATATGAACTTCCAGCAACTCCGTATCGTGCGTGAAACAGTGCGCCAGCATTTCAACTTGACGGAAGTTGCCGAAGCCTTGTTTACGTCTCAGCCAGGGGTCAGTAAACACATCAAGGATCTTGAGGACGAACTCGGCGTTGAAATTTTTAATCGCAAGGGCAAGCGACTGACGGGGTTAACCGAGCCGGGCAAGGAGTTGGTCGGCATCGTCGAGCGATTATTGCTGGATGCACAGAATATCAAGCAGTTGGCCGATCAATTCACGCAGAGAGATGAGGGGCAGCTGGTGGTCGCGACAACCCATACCCAGGCGCGCTATGTCCTTCCTCAGGTCGTGAAGCAGTTTAAAGCGGTTTTTCCCAAGGTTCATCTGGTATTACATCAGAGTAGCCCGGAAGAGATCGTTTCCCTGTTACAGACTGGGCAAGCCGATATCGGCATTGCTACGGAAGCGCTGGCGGGTGCCGAACAGATTGCCACCTTCCCTTATTACCAATGGCATCATGCTGTGATCGTGCCAGAGACGCACCCGCTGGCGAATCAGAAAAACCTGACACTGGCACAGATTGCCGAATATCCGATCATTACTTATCACGAAGGCTTTACGGGTCGAAGCCAGATCGATAAAGCATTCTCTGATGCGGGTCTTACGACAGATATCATCATGTCGGCGCTGGATGCCGATGTGATCAAGGCGTACGTCGAGCTCGGACTGGGTGTCGGGATTGTGGCGTCTATGGCGTATTCCCATGCCAGAGATCAAGGGCTGACGCTACTCGATACCGAACAGTTATTCATGTGCAACACAACGTTTATTGGTGTTCGTCGTGGTCATTACCTGCGAAATTTTGCCTACCACTTTATGGGGCTGTGTTCTGACGACCTTACAGAGTCAATCGTCAAACAGGGCACCTCAGGCATTGTCTAGTCAGCCCCCAATAATTAATCCGACGGCTAGTAATATCCCGAACAGCAGGCAACTCAGGATCGTCATCGGGATCGCGAATTCAAGCGCTTGCCGGTTTACTGGGTTCAAATGCAGCCTAGCCAGTGCAAAGCTCGCGGGAATCGCGGCGACCAGTGCTAATCCCGACCAGACAGGTAATCCGTCTTGATCGATACCGATGGCCAGGAACGTGAACGAAATGCCATACAACAGCAGGCACCCCCACACCGTGATGCTCGGCGTCCAGCGTACGATCAGGGTATGTTTGCCAACAGCCGCATCGGCAGTTCGATCAGGCACCTGGTTCACAAATAATACGTTGGCGACCCATGGTGTATAAGCCAGCCCGGCATACATTGATGTCACGTTCAGTGAGCATGTTTGAACATAATCGCTACCAACGACAACTGCAAACCAGGCCAGTGCGATCGTAATTTCTCCCAAGCCGCGGCTTTGCAGCTTCAGGGGCGGGGCAGAGTAAGCCCAACCGCAAAATAGCCCCATGAGTCCGATACCCAGTAACCATGGACCACTTTGCCAGATGAGCCAAACGCCGCCGACAATAACCAAGGCCAGCAGCAAATAGCCGTAATTGCGGGTACCCCGTTCTGTGAGCGTGCCATTCTGGATCAACCGGCTGCCACCCGTAAATGGGGCAATACGCTCCTCGTTGAGGGCGTCACAGCCGCTGCGGGCATCGTAGTAATCGTTGAGTACGTTAGCGCTGGCATGGGCAAGCAGAGCAAAGCCGAGCGTCACCAGGGCGAGTGGCCAAGAGCGGTATGTCTGGTCGTAGACGGCACACGCGGTGCCGATGAGTACACCTACCAACGTGACGGATAAAAAAGCGGGGCGCGTTGCGGCGATCCAGATGCCAAGGCCCGGGTTCATTGCAACGTCAATTGGCCTAGGGCCGTCTTGGTTCGGGAGCCCTGCCCGGTGTTGTCTTGTGGACAAATACCGCCCGTTGAACTTCCGTGACCCAGACGATGCCATCACCCAAGTGACCCGTCTGCGCGATATCGGTAATGCAGGTCACAATTCGATCCGCAATGTCATCCGGACAAACAATTTCCAACCGTACTTTTTTGGTGAAATCGGTGAGCTCATCTTTGATTGAGGTGATGGCCCCGTGCCGCGAGGGGGCAGTGCAACCCTCCGCCTGACTGATCGTCATGCCGGGAAACCCCTCGAGTGCCATGAGCGCATTGCGAATCTGTGGCAATTTGTTGGGGCGAATGATGGCTTTGATCTCTTTCATGAGCAATGCAGTCTTAGGCTTCTACGGGCTTGTCTTCAAAGTAAGGATACAACACCGGTAGCACAAGCAGGGTGAGTGCTGTGGATGAGAGTAATCCAGAAATGACAACGACGGCAAGCGGTCGTGTAACTTCGGACCCGGGACCGGTCGAAAAGATCATGGGTACCAGCGCCAGGAGTGCAACACTGGCGGTCATCATGACGGGGCGGAATCGGTGTTCACATCCTTCAAAAACTGCATCCTGGGTAGACCATCCCTCATCTCTGAGCTGCCTGATGAATGAGACGAGTACGACACCATTCAGTACCGCGATCCCCCAGAGGTTGATGAAGCCAACCGCGGCTGGAACCGAAAGGTACTCGCCCGAGACGAGTAACCCGAAGATGCCACCAATTGAAGCGAACGGCAGCACCAGGATAATCAGTGCCGCCATACGAAGTGAGTTGAATAGAATAAAGAGCAGAAAGAAAATAGCCGCGATGGTCAGCGGGACGATGATCATCAGGCGTGCCATGGCACGCTCCATGTTTTCGAACTGGCCACCCCATTCCAGCGTATAACCCGGGGGAATGGTGACCTGTTGAGCAATGCGGCGCTGTGCCTCACTGACAAAGCCGCCCAGGTCACGGCCTTGTACGTTGACCCCCACGACGAGCCGACGTTTTCCCGATTCACGGGAGATTTGCGCGGGGCCGTCGATCACTTCGACCTTGGCGATATCGTTCAGCGGAATCAGCGCGCCGCCGGGTCCTTTAAGAATGATGTTCTCAAAAGCCTCTGGATGGTCACGGTAAACCTTGGGGTAACGCAGCACGAGTGGAAAACGTCGCTCGCCATCGTAGACCTGCGTGGCTTCGCGGCCACCATTCGCGATTTCGATGACATTGTTCACATCCTCGACGTTCAGACCATATCGCGCAATAGCCTCGCGGTCGATATAGAAGGTGAGGTAGTTCTGACCGGTCACCTGTTCGATACGTAAATCCGTTGAACCTTCCACCCCGGACAGCACCCGCCCGATCTGGTTCCCCAATTTCCGCAGTTCCTGAATATCGTTACCAAAGATTTTGATAGCCACCTGGGATCGCACCCCGGAGACCATTTCATCCACGCGCGCCGCAATTGGCTGGGAGATGGCTGTCTCGACCCCCGGCAGAATCTTGAGCGCATCACGAACCTGATCCTCGATCTGTGACTGATCAAGATCACGCTGGTTGCTGGGCTTGAGCGACACAATCGGGTCAGACTCGTTGGGTTGCCCCGGATCGGCAGGAGACTCTCCGCGACCAAGGCGCGACACGGCGGACTTGACGCCCGGGATGGCGGCAATCCGTTTCATCGCCTCGAACTCCATCCGGATGGATTCGTCGAGCGAGATATTGGCTGCTCTCACAATCACTGGTGTAATGGCACCTTCTTTCATGATGGGAATAAACGACTTTCCCAGGAACGGAAATGAGAGAAGGCTGAGCAACAGGGCAACCCCTGCATAGAAAAGCACCCGTTGCGGGTGTTTGACCGACCAGGCCAAGGCATTGAGGTACGGCGTCTTAATTTTTGCGACAAAGGGCGTGTCATGATCTGCACCCCCTTTGAGGATGTAGGAGCACAGCGCCGGTGATAAGGTAAAAGAAAGGATCAGCGAGAGCGTGAGCGCAATGGCAATCGTGATGGCCAGCGGGCCAAACATCTTGCCTTCCATCCCCTCCAGCGAGAGTAGCGGCATGAACACCAAAATGATGATGCCTACGCCAAACAACACCGGTTTGCCGACTTCGGCCGTGGCATCGAGGATGATCCGGAATCGTGAGACCCCTTCGCTCAGACGTTGCCCTAACCGGGCAAAGGTGTTTTCGACCACCACGACGGAGCCGTCAACCATAATGCCGATGGCAATCGCGAGGCCGCCCAGTGACATCAGGTTGGCAGAGAGCCCGTAATGGTTCATCACCATAAAGGTGAGTAGTGGTGTCAGCAGCAGCGTCCCCGCGACGATAATCGATGAACGAACGTCACCCAGATACACATAGAGCACGATGATGACGAGGAGGATGCCTTCCAGGAGTACTTTTGCGATATTGAAGAGTGCGGCGTCAACCAGGTCGGTGCGGTCATAAAACGGCACGATTTGCAGACCTTCCGGTAGCAATCGACGCTTGTTGATGTCATCCACTTTTTGTTTGACAGCGCTGACCACGCGACGCGCGTTCTCGCCGCGCTGCATCTGTATGATGCCGGCGACCGACTCGGTCACACCATTCTTGATCACGGCACCCTGTCGTATCTCAGTGCCCATGCGCACAGAGGCGATGTTTTTAACAAAGACCGGAGTGCCGCTCACTTCCTTGAGAACGATGTTGCCAATATCCTCCGTATCCCGAATCAGACCTACCCCCCGAATCAGGTAGCGCTCCTCATAGACCGGCATCTGCCCGCCACCGGTGTTGGCATTGTTTCTGGCCAGGGCGTCATAAACATCCTGAACGCTCAGGTTGTAGTGATGCAGTCGTTCCGGATTGGCCAACACCTGGTATTCGCGCGCATAGCCACCCATGGTGTTGATTTCAGCAACGCCCGGCACGCTGCGTAACATCGGCCGTACAATCCAGTCCTGAACAATGCGCCGTTCGGTCAACTCCTCAACCGTCAGTGCACGCTTGCCATCTGCCGGGTGCTCGATGGTGTACTGGTAGACCTCGCCAAGGCCGGTAGAAACCGGGCCAAGCACCGGGGTGACGCCGGGGGGCATCCGCCCCATGACCTCAATCAGTCGCTCCAGGACCATCTGCCGGGCGAAGTAGATATCAGTTTTGTCGGTGAACACCAGTGTGATCACGGCAATGTTATTCCGGTTGAGCGAGCGCATCTCGGTCAGACCGGGCAGACCCGTCATGGCGATTTCAATGGGCACCGTGACAAAACGTTCGACTTCTTCAGGCGAGCGCCCGGGAACTTCGGCCGCAACCTGTACCTGAACATTGGTGACGTCTGGGAATGCATCAACCGAAAGTCGGTTGATCGCCAGGAGTCCGGCCATAAAAAGCGCGACCGCCAGCACGACAACGACGATGCGCTGGGCGAGTGCCGCACGAACAATCGGTTGAATCATGCTTTAACCACCCGATAGCCGTTTTTTACGTTCGGTATTCAGGTGATAGGCCTGTTGGGTAACGATCAGTGTGCCCGGTTCCAGCCCAGAAAGCACCGGCCGGACGCCATTACTCTCAGGACCGAGTTTTACAACAGTCATTTTGTACTGGTTGTCTCCCAGCGCAATAAAGACATGGTCGTACCCGTCTTCACGAACAACCGCAGCGGCAGGGATCACGGGGACCTCCACCGGCTTTCCGGAGATCAGCAGGGTAGCCAGCATCCCGGGTTTAATCATTCGGTCCTGATTGGTCAGGACAGTGCGCGCCGGGACAGTTCTAGTCTCGTTGCTCACCAGCTCACCCACATAGACCAATTGCCCTTCGAATTTCTGATGGGCCAGGGCAGGAATCTCGATCTGCATGGGTTGGCCAACAGCAAGCAACGAGGCTTCCTGTTCAGGAACCTGAGCGGTGATCCAGACTTCAGACAGGTCGGCAACCGTAAAGAGTGCGTCTGAGGGTTGTACCACCTGGCCAAGAACGATCTTACGTTCGACCACTGTGCCAGAAACGCTGGAAGTCACGGCCGAGATCGAATTCACATTGCCGTTTTTGCCCAGCCCCTCAATCTGTTCGGGGAGCATGCCCAGCACACGCAATTGGTCCGCCATGGCACGGCGTTCGGCAGCGGTCGTCTCTGCCTCACTCTGTCGACGTTGTAGATCTGCCTTGGCGATCACGTCTTCCTTGTAAAGAATCTTGGCGCGATCAAAAGCGCGGGCGGCCAGTTCATTGGCGGCCCTGGCTTTTAGGTACGCCAGTTGTGCTTGTCCCAGTTCGGTCGAGTTAATGCGACCTAGTACCGTCCCCTGGTCAACCTCTTGACCGGGCATCGCCAGGATTTCGGTGACGCGTCCGGTGACGGTCGCACCGATTCTGGCCACACGTTGTTCGTCAAAGCCCACTTTACCGCTCACGCGGAGCGTTTCAGAAAATGGCATGACCTCAATAGGGAGCACGTTGAGCGCCCAATGAGGGTTATCCAGATCGGTCGGGTCTATGATCAACTGAATAATATCCGGATCGTTAACAGCCTGGTCATCTAAGGACTTGTGGCTATCCGGAATGAGGATCATGAGCAAGATTGCCGCAGCCACAGTCCAGCTGAGTATGCTGCGGCGTTTGCTCTCGGGCATGGCGCGCCATTGAGCCACCTGTGCCGGGGCGACGCGTTCAACCCCGGTCTTTAGTGGCTGCCAAATCCAGTCTCGGGTTCTGGTCCACAAAAACGTCGTTATGGGGATGACGATTGGGCGAAGGTTGTCCCAGAGTGGATCGATCCACTTGGCACGTTGGGGTGCGAGGATCTGCGCAAGATGGATTTTTTCCTGACGATAAATCCGTTTGATTTGATCCAGAAGCGGCTTTGACGTTGCCAGCGCCAGCTGTACCAGATGATCAAGCTGGCGCGCCAGGTCCCTGAATTGGGCCGCGATTTTCTTTGGAGTTTCTGGAGGCGTCATGCGCGTAAGATGATTTAGAAATCGGGAAGTTGCGGATTCTGTCCGGTCGGCGTGACGGGTTGATTCTGCTGTGAAATAGAACGAAGCCGGTCAATCTCAACGGCCACGGTGGCGAGGTCAAAGCGCGCCGCAATCAGCTCATTACGTGCAGCACGATAGGTTCTCTGTGCGTCAAGCCACTCAAGAATGCCACGCTCACCATAGCGGTAGGCCGATTCTGCAATACGTTGGGCCGCGGCTGCCTGGGAAAGTAGTTCAGACTCCAGAACTCGAACCTGGTTGCTCGCGATCTGATAAAGCTGGTAGGTTGCTTCCAATGACTCGGAAAAGCTCAGGCGTTGCGCATTGAGCTGATGTCGCGCGCTGGTGGCTTCAGCTCTTGCCTTGGAAATCTGTCCACTGCGCAGATCCCAGATCGGGATGGTCATGACCAGACCGCCGCGCGCATATTGTTGTGTCGGGTCGACTTCGCGTTCGGCGATCAGCGAAATCTTGGGCAGCCGCATCGACTTTTCCATACTCAGGCGGTGTTCCGCGGCCCGTTGTTCGGCCTCGGTTTTCATCAGCACCGGATTTCGAGCCAACAGCTCCGCTTTGAGCTTATCCATGGGCGGCAGTTGAATCTTGTTGGGCAAACTACCCTGGACGCTCCAGCCTTCGGGCAGCGGGTGGCCGACGGCGAGTCTCAGGTTAGCCCGCGACTGTTCGACACGCAGTTTGGCCGCGTCAAGATTTTTGCGCGCATTGAGCATTTCGGTATCGGCACGAATCAGATCAAAGCGGGGTGACTCGCCTACCCGGTGCCTTAGGGCAATGCGGTCACGAATCTGTAAGGTCAGCGTGTAGTCTTCTTGGGCGGCCGCTGCCTCGGCCTCCCGTCGCAATAACTCATAGTAGGCCAGTTTGATGCGTGCCACAGTATCGTCTTCAAAGCTCTGCCGGTTGGCATCGGTGGCCTTGACGATTTGATCGGCCGCATCGATTCGCGACGATCGCACCATCGGAATTTCGATGGGTTGTGCCAGCGCGATGTTGTAAACCTGCCCAGAAACCGGCGTGAGCGTGTTGCGCTCCTTGCTTCGACCAAGTTGCCCGCCCACTTCGGGGTTGGGGTAGGCCCGGGCAGCGGTGGCATCGCCCTTGGCGGCGGTTACCTGTTCTCTCGAAGCCAGTACGTAGGAATTTTCGTTGAGACCGATATTGATCAGCTCATCGAGATTCAGCGCGGGCCCAGCCTGAACCATCGATGACAGCCATAGCCCGGAGATCGCCACAAACGCGGCAGAAAACCGACGTTTTGCCGAATGACGGGCGATTAGGTGGTGCCCCGAGTGAATCAGGTCTTTGGTGAACATGCCAATAGCTTAGAGCACAAGGCTTAAGTCCAAATTAATAAAAACGCAACGAATGGAGCAATAACTGTGCCCGATCAGTGGGATGTCGGGGCGGTTGACGCTAAATCTTGTTGAGAGGCCAGGACTTTGTCGATGCGTTTGCCATCCATATCCACC
>VEQD01000078.1 GCA_018883385.1 Rhodocyclaceae bacterium
ATCAGGCGGTAGTGCTGCTTCGAGCCACCACCCTGGTGACGAACGGTGATACGGCCGTTGTTGTTACGACCCGCGTTCTTCGATTGTTTTTCGACCAGCGCTGCATGCGGGCGACCCTTGTGCAGTTTGTCGTTAACAACCTTGACGACGCCACGACGACCGGGCGATGTCGGTTTGACTTTGACGAGTGCCATTATGCCACCCCTCCTTCAGCAAACTGGATCTCCTGGCCGGCCTTCAGGCAAACGAATGCCTTCTTCCAACCCTTGCGGCGACCCTGGATCGTGCCGCGACGCTTGCCCTTGCCCTTAACGTTCAGGACTTGAACAGCGTCGACTTCGACCTTGAAGAGCAGCTCGACGGCTGCCTTGATCTCCGGCTTGGTCGCGTCAGCGGCCACTTTGAAGATCACTTGATTGTTCTTGTCGGCAACAGCGGTAGCCTTTTCGGATACCTGGGGTGCCAGCAATACTTGTAACAGTCGTTCCTGGTTCATCCCCACATCTCCTCAAACTTGGCCACGGCGTTGCGCGTCACCAGCACTTTGGCGTAACGCACGAGCGAGACCGGATCGGTTTCCTTGGCTTCGAGCACCAGCACGTTCGGCAGGTTGCGCGACGACAGCCACAGGTTTTCGTCCAGGTTGTCCGTGATGACGAGCACTTGATCGAGACCCATGTTTTTGACCTTCTGTGCAAACAGCTTGGTCTTCGGGGCTTCGACAGCGAAGGCGTCAACGACAGCCAGACGATCTTCACGCACCAGCTGCGACAGGATGGTGGCCATACCGGCGCGATACATCTTGCGATTGAGCTTTTGCGAGTAGTTCTGTTCCGGCGAATTTGGGAAAGCGCGACCGCCTCCACGCCAGATCGGGCTGGACGACATACCGGAACGGGCACGACCCGTACCTTTTTGGCGCCACGGCTTGTGGGTGGTGTGAGCAACTTCGTCACGACCCTTTTGCTTCGAGTTGGCGCTGCGGGCATTGGCTTGGTAGCCAACGACCAGCTGGTGCACCAGATTCTCGTTGTATTCGCGTGCGAACAGTGCATCAGAGGCCTGCAGACGGCTGGCTTCTTTGCCCTGATCGTTGATAATTTTCAGTTCCATGCGATCTCCTTAGGCCTTGACGGCGGGACGCACGACAACGTCCGAACCGCGTGCGCCCGGAACGGCGCCCTTGACGAGGAGGAGCTGACGGTCGGCGTCGACACGAACCACAATCAGGTTCTGGGTCGTACGCTGAACATCACCGAGGTGACCCGCCATGCGCTTACCCGGGAAAACGCGACCCGGATCCTGCGCCATACCGATCGAACCCGGTGCGTTGTGCGACAGCGAGTTACCGTGCGAGGCACGGTTCGAGCTGAAGTGGTGACGCTTGATACCACCTGCGAAGCCCTTACCGATGGTGACGCCAGTGACGTCAACCTTCTGGCCTGCTTCAAAAATGGTCGCAGCAATCACGTCGCCCGGCTTGAAGCCGTCGAGCTGATCAGCAGCAATGGGGAATTCTTTCAGAACGCGCGAGGATTCCACACCGGCTTTTGCCAGGTGGCCGCTCAGCGCCTTGGTCATGCGCGTGGCACGACGCTGCCCGAATGCAACTTGCACGGCGGCATAGCCGTCCGTTTCGGGCGTCTTGATTTGTGCGACGCGGTTGTTCGACACATCGAGCACCGTGACCGGGACGGAAGCACCGTCTTCGGCAAAGATGCGCGTCATGCCGACCTTGCGTCCTACAAGGCCTAGACTCATCGTTATTCTCCTAATCACCGGCTACGATTGGCCGGCGTCGGTTATAAGCA
>VEQD01000079.1 GCA_018883385.1 Rhodocyclaceae bacterium
AAACGGGTTCAAACCTGAAGGCTCCACAGCCAGAAGGCGGCGCCCGTCAACGGTCGTTCTGCGCGCGTATGTCTGGAATGCCCGGCCCTATGAAGGATGAGAAAGGTCGTCCAACGCGTAAGGCCGCAAGTCTTAAACGGTGGAATTGCAAATGACGGAAACGATTGTTTGGAACGTTCTGTTAACAGGAATAGTGGCTTTTATCGGGTATGTCCTTAAGGACAAGTCAGACGAGGTGAAGCGATTGAGTATATTACTGAACCGAACCCGCGAAGAGATCGCTAAGGAGTATGTTACCAAGGCAGAAGTACATGCGGATATTGGCCGTGTACTTGACCGTCTTGAACGACTCGATCAAAAAATAGACCTGTTTCTTAGGGAGGCTAAAAATGCCCAGCGGCAGTAAGAAACAACACAACCTAATGGCAATGGTGGCACATGACCCAAAAGCAGCGAAGCGTCTCAAAATCCCCCAAAGCGTCGGCCAAGAGTACGTCAAAGCCGATAAAGGTCGAACCTTTAAAAGTGGTGGTACCGTTGACGGTTGCTGCTCTCGCGGTAAAACTAAAGGAAGGATGGTCTAAAATGGCTGGTTTTATGAAAAAGTTGTTCCGTGGTGCTGACACCCCGGCAGAAGAAAAAGCAGAAGCCCGCGCCGTGCGCTCGGGCAAGATTACCCCGAAGCAGTACGTTGCCGGTGAGAAGTCGGAAGGCGAAAAAGAGCCGGGTATGATGGCACGCGCAAAGGCGCTCAAGTCGGGAAAGATGAGTCCGGCTGCCTATGCCAAGCACGAAGGCGCCGAGAAGATGAAGAAGGGTGGCTGCGCTACCGCCAAGAAGATGAAAAGCGGTGGCTGCGCGACAAAGAAGATGGCCGCCGGCGGCAAAGTGCGCGGATGCGGCGTCGCTACGAAGGGCAAGACTAAAGGTAAGATGGTTTAACCATGAGACCGAGTCGCGGAATGGGGGCTGTTGCCCCCTCCAAAACCCCTAAGCCAAAGCGTATTGTCCGTAAGGACAACCCACAGGATGTAACCGTCTTCAAAAAAGGTGGCGAGGTCTGGGATAAGCCGCGTCCGAAAGACTTAGGCGTTCCGCAGAAAATGGATGCAGCCAAGAAGGCCAAAGCTAAGGCGATTGCCAAAGCCGCCGGCCGGCCGTATCCTAATTTGGTAGACAACATGCGCGCAGCAAGGAAGAAATAATGGCTACCTCCGGCACCGCAGATTTTAATTTAGACCTCAACGAGATTATCGAAGAGGCGTTTGACCGTGCCGGGCTGGAAGTTCGTACTGGCTATGAGTGGCGCACCGCTCGCCGTTCGTTGAACCTTATGCTGGCCGACTGGGCTAACCGTGGGTTTAACATGTGGACGGTGGAGCAGGGGTCGATCCCGCTCGTCCAAGGGCAGTATCAGTACGACCTCCCTAACGACACTGTTGACCTCGTGGAGCACGTTGTGCGCACCAATGCCGGCCAGCAGTCTAACCAGACTGACCTGACCATTACGCGCATATCTGTTTCAACCTACGCCACGATCCCTAACAAACTGACACAGGCTCGTCCGATCCAGATTTACGTCGATCGTCAAGCCCCAACCCCAAACGTAAAACTATGGCCGGTACCAAACCAAGGAACAGCCCTAGACCCGTACTACACGCTCGTGTACTGGCGCCTGCGCCGTATCGACGATGCTGGTACTGGAATCAACACGGCCGATGTGCCGTTCCGTTT
>VEQD01000002.1:0-43299 GCA_018883385.1 Rhodocyclaceae bacterium
CCTATAAAATTCGGGAACATAGCGTTAACCGGCTGCCTTACCAACTTGTCGTTGGCGACAAGGAAAAAGAAGCCGGTCTCGTGGCCGTGCGTACCCGTGGGGGTCAGGATCTGGGACAGATGACTGTCGCAGTACTGATTGAACGTCTGAAAGCAGACGTTGCTGCCTATCGGTAAGCGCGGTTCGTTTTTTTATTGAATCAAGGAGTACAGGTCATAGCTCTTCCGAAGTCGAACCGCCTCAATGAGGAAATCACCGCGCCGCAGGTTCGCCTGCTTGGCCCCGAAGGCGAACAGCTGGGTGTGGTTTCCATTCGCGATGCGCTCGCGCAGGCTGAAGAAGCCGAACTGGATCTGGTAGAAATTGCACCGACGGCCGAGCCGCCGGTTTGTCGCATCATGGACATCGGCAAGTTCAAGTACCAGGAAGCCAAGCGTCAGCATGAAGCCAAGCTGAAGCAAAAGCAGATTCAGATTAAGGAAGTCAAGCTGCGTCCGGGTACCGACGAAAACGATTACCAGATCAAGATGCGCAACATGGTGCGTTTCTTGGGCGAAGGCGACAAGGTCAAAGTGACCCTGCGCTTCCGGGGTCGTGAAATGTCGCATCAGGAGTTTGGGATGCGTCAGCTGGAACGCGTCAAAGCGGATCTAGAGGAAATCGGCGTTGTTGAACAGATGCCGAAGATGGAAGGTCGCCAGATGGTGATGGTGATTGCACCGGTCAAGAAGGCCGCTGCGAGCGCCAAGCCGAAGGCGAAAGAAGAACAGTCGGAAACGGCCGCAGCCTGAATCCAATCAGGTGGTAGCCGTTTTCAGCAGGATTGATCGGGTTGCGCAAGCAACCGGGTCATCACAAGTGGCATCGGGTTAACAAGTACTTCCACCGGAAGTCACCTGATGACATGACATAAAGGAGCATAGACATGCCCAAGATGAAGACGAAGAGCGGCGCTGCCAAGCGATTCCGCGTTCGTGGCAGCGGCAGCATCAAGCGCGGCCACGCATTCAAGCGCCACATCCTGACCAAGAAGACGACCAAGTCGAAGCGCCAACTGCGCGGTCCGGAAACCGTTAACGCCTCAGATGTAGCATCGGTTCGCGCCATGCTGCCTTACGCATAAGGAGAATCGACTATGTCTCGCGTTAAACGTGGTGTAACGGCGCGCGCGCGCCACCAGAAAATTCTGAAGCTGGCCAAGGGTTACCGCGGCCGTCGTAAGAACGTCTACCGTATCGCCAAGCAGGCGGTGATGAAGGCCGGTCAGTATCAGTACCGTGACCGTCGTCAACGCAAGCGTCAGTTCCGTACCCTGTGGATCGCTCGTATCAATGCGGCCTCGCGTGAACTGGGTCTGACCTACAGCCGTTTCATGAACGGTCTGAAGAAGGCCTCGATCGAAGTCGATCGCAAGGTGCTGGCTGATCTGGCCGTGTTTGATAAGCCGGCGTTTGCCCAACTGGCAAACCAAGCTAAGGCAAGCCTCGGTCTGTAATCACAGATAGATCCGAAAAAGGAGGCGCAACGCCTCCTTTTTTTTCGGATCATCCGTAAAGCATTGCGCGCGTTCTTGCCTTCTCGTTTGCTCTTCGTGCGCTGTGCTTTACTGATGTTCTGAAAGTTTTTACCTGAGGTTGACTATGTCATCGCTGAATCCCGAAGCCCTCCTGTCCGAGTTGTCGGATGCGCTGGCCGCCGTCAAGGACGGCGATGCCCTGGAAGTGACCAAGGCGCGTTATCTCGGCAAGAGCGGTATCGTGACCGAAGCGCTCAAAGGGCTGGTCAGTCTGCCCGTAGAAGAACGCAAAGAGGCCGGTGGCAAGATCAATAAGATCAAGGCGCAGATGGAAGCCGCCATCAACGACCGCCGAGACGCCCTAAAACAAGAACAACTCGCCGCCCGTTTGGCCGAAGAGGCGCTGGATGTAACTTTGCCTGGCCGTGGTGTATCGCGCGGTGGCTTGCATCCGGTCACACGTAGCCTGCAACGTATTGAAAAATTGTTTGCCTCGATGGGGTTCTCGGTCGCCGAAGGGCCGGAGATCGAAACCGACTATTTCAACTTCACCGCACTGAATACGCCGGATGACCACCCGGCACGTTCGATGCACGACACCTTTTATCTGAAGGATGATCAGGGCAACGTGCAGCCGGATGTGCTGCTGCGGACGCATACCAGCCCGATCCAGGCGCGTTACATGCAGAACCATGTCAAAGCACACGGTGGTAAAGAGGGCATGCCTGAGATTCGTATCATTGCGCCGGGCCGTGTCTACCGCGTGGACTCCGATGCCACCCACTCACCGATGTTCCATCAGGTCGAGGGCCTGTGGGTGGGCGAGCATGTCACCTTCGCGGGCCTCAAAGGTGTGATGATCGATTTTCTGCATCAGTTCTTTGAAACCGATGCGCTCGAAGTACGTTTCCGTCCGTCGTTCTTTCCGTTTACCGAACCCTCGGCAGAAATCGATGTGGCATTCGGCGAAGGCCCGCTCAAAGGCCGTTGGTTGGAAGTAGCCGGATGCGGCATGGTGCACCCAAACGTGCTGGCTGAAGCCGGTATCGACCCGGAGCGCTATGTGGGCTTTGCCTTCGGCATGGGGCCGGACCGACTGACCATGCTGCGTTATGGCATCAATGATCTGCGCCTGTTCTTCGAAGGCGATATCCGTTTCCTGAATCAGTTCGCAGCCTGAGTGGTGCGTCGTTCAACGTCGAATTTTAGCGAAAGACTTCAAGCATGAAATTCTCGGAATCCTGGCTGCGTCAGTTCGTCAATCCGGATCTATCCTCCGAAGCACTGGCCGAGCTGCTGACGATGGCTGGTCTGGAAGTGGAAGCGCGTGGCCCCGTGGCGCCACCGTTTAACAATGTGGTGGTCGGGCATGTGCTGTCCGTGACCAAACACCCGGATGCCGATCGACTGAATGTCTGTGAAGTCGATGCGGGCGAGGGCGCGCCGCGTCAAATCGTTTGCGGTGCGAGCAATGTCTCGGTAGGCCTCAAGGTGCCGTGTGCATTACCCGGCGCCGTGCTGCCTGGTGACTTCAAGATCAAGGAAGCCAAAGTTCGGGGTGTGCCCTCGGCCGGTATGCTGTGTGCTGCCGTTGAGCTGGGCATGGCCAAGGAAAGCGATGGCCTGATGATTCTGGACGCCGATGCCAAACCGGGTACACCGCTGCGTGACCTGCTGGGTCTGGACGACATCTGTATTGAACTCAAGCTCACGCCCAACCGACCGGATTGCCTGGGCCTGCTCGGGCTGGCGCGCGAAGTGTCGGCACTCACCAATACGCCGGTCAAGGCGCCAGAGATCAAAGCCGTTGCCGCAAGCCATGAGCAAACACTGCCGGTCAGTATTGAAGCGGCGGACCTCTGCGGTCGTTTCACCGGCCGCATCATCAAGGGCGTGAATGCCAAAGCCCAAACGCCCGCCTGGATGGTTCAGGCGCTGGAGCGTTGTGGTTTGCGTTCGATCAGTGCTCTGGTTGATATCTCGAACTACGTGATGCTGGAACTAAATCGTCCGAATCACGTCTTTGATCTGGATAGCGTGCAGCAGGGCCTGACGGTGCGTTGGGCCAGGCCGGCAGAGCAACTTACGCTGCTGGGCGGTAATGACGTGACACTGGATCAACGTTACGGCGTGATCGCCGATGCCAACGGCACGATTAGCCTGGCTGGCATTATGGGTGGTGAACGCACGGCTTGTACGGACCAGACAAAGGATGTGTTTGTCGAAGCCGCCTACTGGTTGCCGTCGGCGATCCAGGGCCGTAGCCGCTGGCTCACGCTGAGTACCGATGCCGGCCACCGCTTTGAGCGCGGCGTTGATTTTGCCGATACCGTCACCGGGGTTGAACGCATCACTCAGCTGATACGCGACATTTGCGGCGGCGAAGCCGGTCCGGTGGTGGATCAGGTGACTGCGCTGCCAGAGCGCAAGCCGGTAACGGCGCGTTTTTCGCGTATTCGCCAGGTGCTCGGTATTGCCCCGAGTGATACCGACATCAAAGCCATCTTCGAACGCTTGGGTTTCCAACCCAAAGTGGTCGATGCGGGCGTGGTGATCGTGCCGCCAAGTTGGCGCCATGATCTGGAAATCGAAGAAGACCTCATCGAAGAAGTTGCCCGCGTTATTGGTTATGACCACATCCCGGCCAAGCCGCCGGTCGGTCCCATGGTCATGCAGGCACAGACCGAGACACAACGCCCCTTGGGTGCCTTGCGCGACACCCTGGTCGAGCGCGGTTATCAGGAGGTGATTAATCTCGCGTTTACGCCCGAATCCTGGGAAAAGGATTTCGCCGCCAACGCTACGCCGGTTGAACTGGCGAATCCCATCGCCAGCCATTTATCGGTGATGCGTTCGACATTGATCGGGGGACTCATCAACACGCTGATCCATAACCAACGTCGACGTCAGCCGCGCCTGCAGATTTTTGAAACCGGTCGCGTGTTTGAACGCGCCAGCACCCCTAAGGCTGGCGAGGTCGATGGCTATTGCCAAACGCTACGCCTGGGTGGTCTGGTTTGGGGCGCGGTCATTCCGGAACAGTGGGGAACCAAGACACGCGCCGCCGATTTTTTTGATGTCAAAGCCGATGTCGAAGCGCTCAATGCCTCCGGCAGTCTTGGCTTCAAAGCCGCTGTGCATCCGGCTTTTCATCCGGGGCGATCGGCACGCGTGTTGCGCGATGGTCAACTGGCCGGCTGGTTGGGTGAGCTGCATCCACGCTGGGTTCAGCACTATGCCTTGGAATCTGCGCCGATCCTCTTCGAGTTGGATATCGATATCCTAACCCCGACCCGGTTGCCGATTTATACCCCGGTGTCATCTTTCCCGCTGGTGTTGCGCGATCTGGCCGTGGTGGTCGATGCCGCCATACCAGTACAGCAGCTCATAGACAGCCTCTGGCAAGATGCACCGGAAGTGCTGCGCGCTGTCGATTTGTTTGACCAATATCAAGGGAAAGGTGTGCCCGAAGGGGCAAAAAGTCTTGCCTTCCGCTTTACCTTGCAGGATACTCAAGCAACCCTTGAAGATCAAAAGGTTGACGCTGTCATGTCACAGCTGCTTGAGCGCCTGACGGCGGTCGGTGCCACCCTGAGAAGCTAAAAACCGTTAGAATGATCTCCCTGTTTTATTTGAGCCGACTTTGCCGTTAGCCCAGCGTATTTTCCGAAAGACCCGCATCATGACCACACTGACCAAGGCTGAAGTTTCCGATATTCTTTTTGAGAATCTGGGCCTCAACAAGCGCGAATCGAAAGACATGGTCGAGGCGTTCTTTACCGAGATTGCAGATACGTTAACGACGGGTCAATGGGTCAAGCTTTCCGGCTTCGGTAATTTCCAGTTGCGCGACAAGCCGCAGCGCCCGGGTCGCAATCCCAAGACCGGCGAAGAGATTCCTATCTCTGCACGACGCGTCGTGACCTTTCATCCCAGTCAGAAACTCAAGGATGAAGTCGAGCGTATTCAGAAGTCGAGCCGTAGCTGATTCAATTCAGTCATAAGCCATGACCGATCTCTTTAGTCAGCCGGCTGTAGCGGACGCGCCGTCGACCGCGTTGTCTGCGTTACCGCCCATTCCTGCCAAGCGTTACTTCACCATTGGTGAGGTAAGCGACTTATGTGGTGTCAAGGCGCACGTCTTACGTTACTGGGAGCAGGAGTTCACTCAGCTCAAGCCGCTCAAGCGGCGCGGTAACCGTCGTTATTATCAGCATCATGAAGTCCTACTTGTGCGTCGTATTCGCGAACTGCTCTATGAGCAAGGTTATACGATTCATGGTGCCCGGATTCAGCTCAGTCATCCTAGTGGCCATAACGGCAGCAATGGCGGGGGCGGCAATCACGGGCAAGCCCACGCCAATGGCGCGGTAGTTCATGTGGCGACTGCACCTGAAGCAAGCCAGGGCGGGATCCCTAGCGATCTCAAAGCCAAGCTCGAAGAGATCATTCAGCTGCTTAAAGTCTGAGTTTCGTTGAGCCAGCTGCGTTATTGCCGTACAATAGCGCCCGTGTCTCGGCGTGTAGCGCAGCCTGGTAGCGCACTTGTCTGGGGGACAAGGGGTCGCAGGTTCGAATCCTGTCACGCCGACCATAAGATTCAATGAATTAGCCAACCTTCGCTGGTTGGCTTTTTTCTTTCCATGGATATCAGATGGTGCTAGGTGATCGTTACAAGAATATAGTCGCTTTTTCTTGAATTGGATAATCTATTTCGCAAAAATCGCTAATTTGGCACAATGAAAAAGTTTTAAGTTGTATTTTAATTATGCTGGTATTAGAATCTGCCCATCGGTTAATTAAATTACCGCTTTATTTTTATTAAAACTGAACTCATCCGGAGATAAAAATGGATCTGACGAATCTCAATGTAGATCAACTGAAAGACCTGCTCAAAAAGATCCCAGGCGAGATCAAGCGCCGCACAGAAGAGGCCACCAGTGCTGCTCGCGAAGCGGCGATTGAAAAGCTGAAGCAGATTGCCCGCGAACATGGTTATTCACTGGAAGAGCTGGCCGGCACCAAAAAGGCCCGTAAATCATCGGGTGCTCGCAAGCCAGTTGCGCCGAAATATGCCAACCCGACAAATCCTTCAGAAACCTGGACGGGTCGAGGTCGTAAGCCGCTATGGGTTCAGGCAGCCCTGAACCAAGGCAAATCCCTGGAAAGCTTGTCCATTCGTTAAACACGAAGAAGCCGCATCCAATAAAAGGAGGTCGAAAGACCTCCTTTTTTATTGTTCATGAGTGAGGGTGGCCCTGCGGCAAGTGGTGCGCCTTGCGGTATCCTTATGCCCACAATGACGATACTTCTTTCTAACGACGACGGCTATTTCGCAACCGGTTTGCGCGTCTTGCACGATGCCCTCTCGCCGCTGGGAAAAATTAATGTGGTGGCGCCCGAACGTGATCGAAGTGGCGCGAGTAATTCGCTCACGCTGGATCGTCCGCTGACCTTGCGCACGGCGCCCAATGGGTTTCAATTTGTTAACGGCACCCCCACCGATTGCGTCCATCTAGCGGTCACTGGTTTGATTGAACCTTTACCAAGTCTGGTGGTGTCCGGTATCAATCATGGCGCGAACATGGGGGACGATACGGTGTACTCGGGTACGGTTGCCGCAGCGACCGAGGGCTACCTCTTGGGGGTGCCGTCGATGGCAGTCTCGCTGGTGGGCAAGGAGGCCACGCATTTTGAAACGGCCGGTCGTGTCGCCCGGATGCTCGGCGAAAAGCTGTTGAGCCAACCTTTTGGTCAGCCCGTATTGCTTAATGTGAATGTGCCAGATTTGCCCTTTGAGGCGGTCAAGGGTTTTAAGGTGTCACGTCTGGGCAAACGCCATAAGGCAGAGCCGGTGATCAAAACAACGAACCCACGCGGCGAGGTGGTGTATTGGGTTGGACCAGCTGGCGCTGCGCAAGATAATGGTCCTGGTACAGACTTTCATGCGGTAGGCGAGGGCTACGTGTCTATCACCCCCCTTCGCCTGGACCTGACCCATATGGATCAACTGGATTCGGTCAGAAGCTGGTTGGGCTGATCCATGAGTCGTGCGGCACTGGGACAAGGCATGACGTCAGCGCGCACAAGGGCGCGCATGGTTGAGCGACTGCAACAGCAGGGCATTACCGATAAAGGTGTTTTGGCGGCAATCAATAAGGTCGAGCGCCATCTTTTTGTCGACGAAGCCTTTGCCCATCGCGCCTATGAAGATACAGCGCTGCCATTGGGCCAGGGACAGACAATTTCGCAGCCTTTCATTGTTGCACGCATGATCGAATGCTTGTGTGCCGAGAGTCGACCGCTAGGAAAGACCCTAGAGATTGGCACAGGCTGCGGTTACCAGGCATCTGTTTTGGCAGGGCTCACCAAAGAGGTGTATTCGATTGAGCGCCTCGCTGGCTTGATTGAGCGGGCCAAGGTGAATTTGCGTACCATCAAGTGCTTTAACGTACGTCTCAAGCATGGCGATGGCTATCAGGGCATCCCTGAGGCGGCGCCTTTCGATTCAATCATCCTGGCGGCTGCCGCACCAAAGGTGCCGCAAGCCCTCTTACAGCAAATGGCGGTTGGTGGCAGAATGGTTATGCCGTTCGGCGCAAGCACAGAATCGGCCGTACAGAGAATGTTGTTGATTGAGCGGACGGAAACCGGTTGGACAGAAAAATTGCTGGACCCGGTGAAGTTTGTTCCGATGTTGCCAGGTGTGGAATGACGCAGGGTGTAAAAAAACTTTCGATAGCTTTGTTGGTGCTGGCTGTGTTGGCGGGGTGTACGTCCATGCACCGCGCCCCTGTGGATGATGGATCCAAAACCGCTTCCCCCTATCCGCCCCTCCCCAAAGATTGTACGCAGACCTGGACTGTCAAGCGGGGTGACACGCTGATTGGTATCGCGCTGAATACGGGCGCGGATTATCGCGATATTGCAGCGATCAATCAATTGGCAGATATCAATAAGATTCAACTCGATCGCACGCTGTGTGTGCGTCGAAATGCCCAGAAAACCAAGAAAGCGTCGGTCGATTCAAAGCAGGCAGACAAGTCCGAGCCACCGCTGAAAGACAGCAGCAAAGCGACGGCGGTAAAACCGGTGGAAGAGCTGCCAAGCACTACTGCGGCAACCAGTGCAGCCATGGCTGACGGAATCAAGTTTGCGTGGCCGGCCAAGGGTAAGGTGGTCGCGACTTTTAATGAAGCATCGAATAAGGGTATTAATATCGCCGGCAAGATGGGCGAGCCCGTTGATGCTGCCGCTGACGGCAAAGTGGTATACGCCGGTTCCGGTTTGCGCGGCTATGGCAACTTGGTCATCGTGAAGCACGATGGTAACTATCTGACCGCCTACGCGCACAACAGCAAGATTCTCGTAAAAGAGGGTGAGACCGTCAAACGTGGGCAGCGCATTGCCGATATGGGGGATAGTGATGCTGATTCAGTCATGCTTCACTTTGAAGTCCGGCGACAAGGTAAGCCGGTTGATCCGCTGAAGTTCATGTCTCAACGCGGAACATGAAAAAAATACCGCGCCGTTCCGATATTCCTTCGCAGCACGAAGGTACGGAAGGCGCGGCTAGATCTGATGACATACGCATAAAACACTCGATCGATGGTGGTGGTTTTGATGTGAGTGAACCCTCAGAGCCGGATGATGCCGTGCTGTCTCGCCTGAATGATGCCGAGCGTGTTCTGGCTGATGCCGAGATCGAGCATTTGCGTGTCGAGGCCAGTGCTGATGTGACGCAGAAATATCTTAATGAGATCGGCAAGCACCGTCTTTTGACGGCAGAGGAGGAGCTTGTCCTGACGCGTCGTGTACGCGAAGGCGATTTTGCGGCCCGCCAGGAAATGGTCGAACGTAACTTGCGTTTGGTGGTATCAATTGCGCGACACTACATGAATCGGGGTCTACCGCTCCTTGATTTGATTGAGGAGGGTAATCTGGGACTCATGCATGCCCTGGACAAATTTGATCCCGAGCGTGGCTTTCGGTTTTCAACTTATGCCTCTTGGTGGATACGGCAGGGAATTGAGCGCGCGGTATTGAACCAAGGACGACTGGTACGTTTGCCGGTACATCTGGTGCGGGACATGAATGCAGTTTATCGCTACCGACGTCAGTTCATGGTGACGCATGCCCGCGAGCCAAGCCTGGAAGAACTGGCGGCACTCTGTGAGAAAACACCCGAGGTCGTAGAACAATTACTTCGCCGAAACGACCAGATCCGTTCACTGGATCAACCTCTGGAAAGCGGATCGGATCAGACGCTCGGCGAAGTGGTGGCCGATGAACAGGGTGATGACCCGCATGAGACCTTTGCTAGTTCCGAATCGGTCACTTTGTTGTTGGCTTGGGTCGACATGCTGCCGGAAAGACAGCGGCAAGTCATCGAACGGCGTTATGGGTTGCGCGGCGGTGAGGCCGAAACGCTCGAGGCGATTGCGGTAGATTTGCAGCTGACCCGCGAGCGCGTACGGCAGATTCAGGGCGAGGCGCTCACGCGCTTGCAGGGGATTATCCGCGGGCGTCAGTTGACGCCAGACTCACTCCTGTAACGTTGTCGATGCCGTCGCCGCCAGACTGGCGACACGAGCCTGACGAATCGCCTCGCCCAGCTCGATGACCGACATGGCGTATGCCGCCGAACGGTTGTAGCGGGTAATCACGTAGTAATTATTCAAACCTAACCAGTTCTGAGTAGCTGCTTTTGGGGAGCTGAGCGATACCAGGGTGGCAGGCGTGCTCTCCCGCAGCGGCGATGCGAACACGAAGCCGGCATCACGATACTGCGCGAGCGAGAGTCCCGGTTTGACATCGACCTTTTCAAAGTCGGTTGGCAATGGCTGGGGCGGCGTCACCGGAATGGTGGCAACTTGATCCTTTTGCCAACCATGTGACTTAAGGAAGTTGGCGACGCTCCCAATCGCATCCATGGGGCTGTGAATCAGGTCAACCTTGTTGTTGCCGTCAAAATCCACCCCCCAGCGCCGTTGGCTGCTGGGCATGAACTGGGGAATACCCAGGGCGCCCGCAAATGAGCCGCGCGTGGTCAATAGATCAAGGTTGTTGTCCCGCGCGAGTAGTAAGTATTGCTCCAGTTCACTTTGAAAAAACTCGCGGCGACGTTCACCATAGAATCCTATGCTGGCCAGTGCATTCAATACATTAAAGCTCCCCATGTTGCGGCCGTATTCCGTTTCAACCCCGATGATGGCGACGATAATTTCCTGGGGAACGCCATACTCACGTGCCGCACGTTCCAGCGTGTCGCTGTAGGCATCCCAGAATTGCACACCACGATTGATGCGACGGCTGTTTACAAAGCGATCGCGATAGGCAACCCAATTGGGCGTAAGCTGCGTTGGGGCTGGCGCCATGATGCGGATGATGCGGTTGTCCGGCCGCTGGTTTTCAAAGTTAGCCGACAGCGTGCTTTGATCAAAGCCATACTTGGTGCTCATTTGCTGAATGAAATCGACCACTTCCGGATTCTGAAGCATGGTTGGTGGACTGGCGGGTTTCTTGGGGTTGCGCGCCTCAGCGGTTGGCGGCAGCAGCATTAGTGCCAGTGACAAGCTCAGCGCCAGGGTGTGACCTGGGCGAAGGTATCGATCAATAACAAGTCTCATGCTGATGGCATATGGCAATTGGATAAGCGACCATTTTTCCATAGTTTGTGGCTTGTTCAGAGGCAAGAATGGGCAGATAATAAAAAAATGAAAATTAAAAGTCATGCAAAAGCATGCGCGGCCGGGTTTTGTGATTCGTGCCAGTTTGGTGGGAGCGGGGATTTATGAGTACGGCGTTCGTAACGCATTCAGATTGCCTGAAGCATGACATGGGGGATTTGCATCCTGAAGCGCCGGCACGCTTAACAGCAATTCATGATCACCTGATTGCTCAGGGCATAGACATGTATTTCTCGCACCATGAGGCGCCATTGGCGACCATGGAGCAGCTGATGCTGGTACACCCCGCCGCGCACATCAAGAAAATCAAAGAGACCGCGCCAGCTTTCGGGATTGCCCATCTTGACCCCGACACCGCCATGAACCCCTTTACATGGCAGGCTGCGCTGCGCTCCGCCGGTGCCGGCATTCTGGCGGTGGATCTGCTGATGGACAAGAAGGCCGAAAATGCCTTCTGTGCCGTTCGTCCGCCAGGCCACCATTGTGAGCGGGAAGCTGCGATGGGTTTCTGCTTCTTCAACAATATCGCTATCGCGGCTCATCATGCGCTGGTGAACCACCAGTTGGATCGCGTTGCGATTATTGATTTCGACGTCCACCACGGCAATGGTACAGAGAACATCTGCGCCGGTGATCCGCGTATTCTGATGTGTAGCATTTTCCAGCATCCGTTCTACCCCTACTCCGGAACGGATCACCCAGCGTCCAATATGGTCAACGTACCGCTCCCCGGGGGGTCGGGCGGGGAAGAGTTGCAGCAGGCGGTTTTGGAGTCATGGATGCCGCGTTTGGATGAGTTTAAACCCCAAATGATCTTTATTTCGGCCGGATTTGACGGTCATTACGAAGACGATATGGGGGGGATGAAGCTGTTTGAGAAGGATTACGCCTGGGTGACCACCCAGCTGCGGGGCGTGGCCGCTCGCCACGCCAATAACCGCATCGTGTCCATGCTCGAAGGCGGCTACGTCATGTCGGCCTTGGCACGGAGTGTGGCTGCCCACTTGCGAGCGCTCGCCGAGATCTGATTTCGGCTAGAATAGCGAGGATTCTGGCGGGGATATGGGTTCCCTGACCATTGCCTTTTCAAGGATGGGTTTTAGATGATCACCGGTTCGATTGTTGCCATTGTCACCCCCATGAATTCCGACGGGCGGCTTGATTTGGATGCCTTTAGAAACCTGGTGGATTTTCATATCCGTGAAAAAACCGATGCCATCGTGGTGGTCGGCACCACGGGTGAATCTCCTACGGTCGACGTCGACGAACACTGCCTACTGATTGAACAGGCCGTTAAACACGCCGGTGGTCGCATTCCCATCATTGCCGGTACGGGTGCCAACTCCACCAAGGAAGCGATATATCTGCATCAGCGTGCCAAAGACGCTGGCGCCGACGCGGGTCTTTCAGTGGTGCCCTATTACAACAAACCGACGCAGGAAGGGTTGTACCAGCACTTCCGAAGCATCGCCGAAGCTGTCGATTTACCGGTGATTCTGTACAACGTGCCGGGCCGTACCGTGGCCGATATGAGTAACGATACGATACTGCGCCTGGCGCAGGTGCCCGGCATCATTGGCGTGAAAGACGCCACGGGCAATATTGATCGTGCCTGCGATCTGATCGAACGTGCGCCGGAGGGTTTTGCCCTGTATTCCGGTGACGACATGACCTGTATGGCGACTATTCTGATGGGTTATCACGGCAATATCTCGGTGACTGCCAACGTGGTGCCGCGCGCGATGCATGACATGTGTGTTGCCGCGGCTGCGGGTAATGCTATCGAGGCGGTCCGTATTAATCGACGCCTGGTGGGGCTGCACCGTCATCTTTTCTGTGAAGCCAACCCGATTCCTGTGAAGTGGGCCGTGGCTGAAATGGGTCTGATGTCGCATGGGTCGCGTTTGCCACTGACCCAACTGGCACCGGCGTTCCACGAGCGCGTCCGTGCCGCCATGAAACAGGCAGGGCTTTGATTAATGAATAAGTTGTTCCGTGTTGGCATCCTGATCTTGGTTGCCTTGGCCGTGGGGTGTGCGTACCTGCCTGAATCCAAAAAGATTGATTACGGCACCGCCGCCAAAGCGCCGCCGCTCGATATTCCGCCGGATCTAACTCGCCCCAGTAATACGACGCAATACACAGCGCCTAATGTGCCGTCATCGGGCGTTGCAGTCTATTCGCAGGTCAATGCCAAGAACAAGGCGGCGCAGACGCAGAAGTCTGACGAGAGCGTATTGCCTGATGGGTCTCGGGGTATTGCCCGTATCGAGCGCCAAGGAAACCATCGTTGGCTGGTCGTCACGGTTCCTGAAGACAAGGCCTGGAATGTCACTAAGGCATTCTGGCAAGAAAACGGCTTTGTCCTGAAAAAGGAAAACCCGCAGACTGGCATCATGGAAACCGACTGGGCAGAAAACCGCGCCAATGTCCCGGCTGGGGCCATTCAGGGTTTCCTCGGCAAAGTCCTAGGCACGCTGTACTCCACGCCTGAGCGTGACATGTACCGCACCCGTCTGGAAAAAGGACCGCAGGCCGGTACCACCGACATTTTCATTAGCCATCGCGGCATGGTCGAAGTCTATGTATCCGAAGGCAAGAGTGAGACACGTTGGCAACCGCGCGACGCTGATCCAACCTTGGAAGCCGAGATGCTCCGCCGCCTGATGTTCAAGTTTGACGGTGTCAGCGATACCGAAGCCAAGGAACTCGCCAAGAAGGGTGATGGTGTCCCCACGGCGAAGGCGCTGGATAAAGCCCGCATGGTGCAGTCGCCAAATGGTGGTGCCATGCTGGTGGTCGATGACTCCTTCGATCGCAGCTGGCGTCGTGTGGGCCTGGCGCTGGATCGAGTCGGCTTCACCGTCGAAGATCGCGAGCGGAATCTTGGCTTGTACTACGTGCGCTATGTGGATTCCGATGACAAGTCGGTTCAGGAAAAAGGCGAAGGTGGCTTCTGGGCCAGCCTGGCATTCTGGCGCAGTAAAGACGACAAAGTACCGACCAAAGTGCAGTACCGCATCAGTGTGGCAGAACAAAAGGTGGGGGGTCCGACTAACGTGATCGTTCTGGCGCCGGGTGATTCGGGTCAGGCCGATGTGTCGCCGATTGCTCGCCAGATTCTGGATCTGTTGCTCCAGCAATTGCGGTGATCCGGTTTACCTCCCTCGGTAGCGGGAGCGAAGGCAATGCACTGCTGATTGAGGCGGGGTCGACCCGTCTCCTGATCGATTGTGGTTTGCCGGTGCGGCAGGCCCTGGCTAGAATCGAAGCCCGGGGCGTTGACCCCATGGGGCTCGACGCCATTCTTGTGACACATGAACATGGCGACCATATTGGCGGCGTGATGGCGCTGGCCCGCAAAACGGGCGCTACAGTCTACCTGACACGCGGCACCCATGCTGCCGTGCATATGCGCTCGGTGGATGCCTGTCGTGAGGTTGCCCTGCGTATTATCGATAGCCATGCCTCCTTTGAAGTGGGCAGCGTGGAGGTTCAGCCGTTTCCGGTGCCGCATGACGCGCGGGAGCCCGTTCAATATGTCGTTGTTCATGGCGCGTTACGGTTGGGGGTGTTGACCGACCTGGGAATGCTCACGCCGCACGTAGAACGTTCGTTGCAGGATTGCGATGGGCTGGTTCTCGAGTTCAACCATGACCCGGATCTACTCGCCGCATCGTCCTACCCGGATAGCCTCAAGCAACGCATTGCCGGGCGGTATGGCCACTTATGCAATCGGGATGCCGCCGGCTTGCTGGGGCGACTTAATTTGAACCGCCTACAGCACGTGGTCGCTGCGCATTTATCACAGTCCAACAATACCGAGGCGCATGTGTTGGCGGCCATCCACGAAGTGCTATCGGATGTGCCACCAAGCTTTTATGTCGCCAGCCAGCAAGACGGGTTTGATTGGCTCGAGTTGCACGCCTAACTCGACCAGAATCGTCGGCATGAAAAAACCGGCCCGAGGGCCGGTTTGTTTTTGCAACCGCCGAAGCGGTTCCAAGATCGCGAAAGCGATTACTTGGCAGCCGGAGCCGGAGCAGCAGCCGGAGCAGCCGGGGCAGCCGGGGCAGCAGCCGGAGCGGCCGGAGCAGCAGCGGCAGGAGCTGGAGCAGCAGCAGGAGCGGCCGGAGCAGCAGCAGCCGGGGCTTCTTTTTTGCCACAGGCGGTAACGGCGAGAGCGAGCAGAGCAGCGACGAGGAGCGATTGTTTCATTTTCTTCCCTTTGATAAAGGTCGTTGAAGAAGTTCCTGCCCGAAACGGCGTCCCGAACAGGACATGACTACACATGCAGTCCAATTAAATTATACACAGTTTGGGGCATGTCAACAGGGGGCAAAACCGGCGGTGGATCCAGTACAATTTGCCGCCTTGCCGGGCGGTTTTACCGGCGGTATTTCATGCGCGGGACGCGCGGTACGGATGCAGCAGGAACGGTCAATGGCTAAAAACACAGTCGCAAGCACGGGCACCATCGAGTCTCTGGATCACGCCGGGCAGGGTATTGCCCGGGCCGAGGGTAAAACGATTTTTGTCGAAGGCGGGCTACCCGGTGAACGCGTGAGCTGGCTCAGCTATCGACGTAAACCCAACTTTGAAATGGCCCGCGTCACCGCGATCCATAAAGCGGCCTCGGCACGTGTGTCGCCCCGCTGCCCCCACTTTGGCGTTTGCGGTGGGTGCTCCTTGCAGCACGCTGATCCGGTCATGCAAATCGCGACCAAACAGCGGGTACTGGAAGACAACCTACACCATATTGGAAACGTGAAGCCTGGCTCGGTGTTCGCGCCGATCTCTGGCCCGACCTGGCACTATCGCTTTCGGGCGCGCGTATCCGTGCGCCTGGTCCCTAAAAAGGGCGGCGTGCTGGTGGGGTTCCATGAGCGCCGGAGTAGCTATATCGCCGACATGACCTCGTGCAGTATCTTGCCGAAGCGCATGTCTGATTTGCTTGTACCACTACGCCACCTCATCGAGGGACTGAGCCAGCCAGATCGAATGCCGCAGATCGAAATGGCGGTAGGTGAAGCGCCGGGGCATCCGGGTGTTTTAGACATCGTGCTGGTGCTGCGCCACCTCGAAGCCTTGACCGAGGCCGATCAGGCGTCCTTGGCGGCTTTTGGCAGACAGCATGGGGTGCGTTGGTTTCTCCAACCGGGCGGCCCGGCCACGGTGCACGCACTCAATCCCCAGGACGCGCCGCTGCTGACCTACCATCTGCCAAACTTTGGCCTAGTACTCAACTTTTCGCCGACCGAATTTACCCAGGTTAACCCGGCCATCAATCATGCGCTGGTGACCAAGGCGATGCGCCTGCTGGCAGCACAGCCCGGCGAGCGTGTGGCCGATATGTTTTGCGGTTTAGGCAACTTTACGCTGCCCATTGCGCGCAGCGGTGCCGCAGTGGTGGGTGTGGAGGGGAGCGAGGCGCTGGTGGCGCGGGCGGCCGAGAACGCCGTTAAAAATGCCTTGAGTCAGAAGACCCGTTTTTTTGCCGCAAACCTGTTCCTTGATTGCCAGCCGATCATGACCCGACTGGGCAAGCTGGATCGGATGCTGATCGACCCGCCGCGGGAAGGCGCGCTGGAACTGGTCAAAGCCCTGCCTGATGCCGAGCAGCCGCGTGGCGATGCCCCGCATACCATTGTCTATGTTTCCTGTAACCCAGCAACGCTGGCGCGGGATGCTGGCATTCTGGTCAACGTCAAAGGCTACGTGCTCGAGGGAGCGGGCATTGCCAACATGTTCCCGCATACAGCCCATGTCGAATCGATCGCGGTTTTTAAACGCCCGTGACCGTCGTGGGTGCCCCCCAAAGCAAAACGCCCGGCAGTCACTGCACGGGCGTTTTGCATCCAGGGAGCGTACTTAATGCTTAGGCGGCAACCTTAACAATCAGGCTGGCGCTATTTAGATATGCGTCGGAGAAAATCTGGCGGGCCAGGCGGTAAGCGGCGCCATTTTTGGTTTTGAATCGGGCAACCTCTTCTACGAAGAGCTTGAGAGAGTCGGCCAGGCACTTCTTCACGCCCTGCTGATCCAATAGTCCCAGGTCGTAGTCGCACACGGCGGAGTTGCGACCTAGGCCTTCGATTTCTTTTGACGTCATGTGCAGCGAGTGCTCCAGCTGGCGCACGACCATTTCTGTTGAAGCTTTCTTGCCCATTTTGCTAAACCTCTATTCGGTAATCGGCCCGAATATCAGACCGCGTAGGGCAAATAACGCGTTAATGGTGGGCGGCGTTGACAGATCCGATAAAAAATTTATAACGTGCTGATATAAAACAAAAAAAGGAGCCCTTAAGGGCTCCTTTCAGGCAGGTGACACCAGTTAGTCGCGGTCGTTGCCGTTAAAAATCATCAGCAAATTCAACAGGCTGACGAAGAGGTTGTAGATGTCCAGGTACACCGCCAGGGTGGCCGTGATGTAGTTGGTTTCACCGCCATTGACGATGCGGCTCAGGTCATACAACAGGTAGCCGGTGAAGAGTAGGGCACCAATCGCCGATATGGCAATCGCCATGGCCGGAATGGCCAGGAAAATATTGGCCAGTGAGGCAATGATCAGCAGAATCAGACCGGCAAACAGGAAATTACCCATGAAGCTGAAGTCGCGCTTGCTGACGCTGGTGTACATAGCCAGCGAAAAGAAGATCGCCGCAGTGGCGCTGCCTGCCATCGCAATGAGTGCACCCCCATTGGTCATTCCTAGGGCGACACTCAGGATCTGCGACAGCATCACCCCCATAAAGAAAGTGAAACCCAGCAGCAGAAAGACACCCGTCGCGCTATTCCGGTTGCGCTGGATGCCCCACATAAAGGCGAAGGCGATACCAAAAAATAGCAACACACCCATGATCGGGCTACCGGCCATCAGCATCGGCACGTTGGCGGCCATGCCAACCACAGCACCAATGACCGTCGGGATCAGCGACAGCGCGAGCAGCCAGTAGGTGTTGCGCAATACCTGATTGCGGGCGGCATTGATGGTCATTCCGCCGAGAGAGGGTGTTGTGCGAATATCCATGGCTTATTCCTCAATAAAAACAGTGTGCTAAAACAATCGGAGCGTTTCAGCGCCTATATGGTAGCTGATAATTCATATTCAAGCCGATAGAGCTTAACGGCGGCTTATGAAACCGATATTAAATAGTGTGGCGGGTCAACCGGCCGTCTTCGGCCGCGGCGCGCTCGTCCCAAGCCAGGTACTCGCCCCGCTCAGGCGACCAGTCGGCCAGCACCCAGCGTTCGACATGAATGCCATCAACGATGAGGTCGTGGGTGGCCGGCCGGTGCGTATGGCCGTGAATCATCGTCGCATAGCCGTGGTGGCGGGCTTCATCTTCCACGGTCGCTTCACTGACATCGGTCATTTCCAGGGTTTGCGCATCAGTGCGCCGCCCCTCGCTGCGCCAGCGCAGCCAGCGGGCGATGAGGCGCCGTACCCAGTAGGGATACCCCAGAAACTTCGCCTGGATTTTTGGGTCATGAACTGTGGCGCGGTAGCGCTGATAAGCCACATCGTCAGTGCAATACAGATCCCCGTGCGACAACACAAATTGCCAGTTCGGGAGCGAGAGCACGTAAGGGTCTGGCAAATGATGTATGCCCAATTGCGCCAGCGCTTGATCGCTGAGCAGAAAATCCCGGTTGCCGGCCATAAAGTACACGGCAACGCCCGCTTGAGTCAGTTCGCGCAGGGCGCTAAAAACCGGCTGGTATTTGCGGCGCTTGAGTTCCTCATCGCCAACCCAGTATTCAAAAATATCGCCCAGCAGATAAACCGCAGAGGCTTCCCGGCGGGCGCGCTCCAAAAAACTTAAGAAGCGCGCCGTAATGGCCTCAGCCGCCGGGGTGCCCGATGCCAGATGCACATCGGACGCAAAGAAGATCATTTAATCGTAACCGACTGGATGATCACGTCTTCTTTGGGCACGTCTTGATGGAAGCCGCTGGTGCCGGTCTTCACGGCTTTGATCTTGTTGACCGTATCCATACCCTCGGTCACTTTGCCAAATACGGCATAGCCCCAGCCTTGGGGCGTTTCACTCTTGAAGTTCAGGAAGTCATTGTCAGCGACATTGATAAAGAACTGAGCGCTGGCCGATTGCGGGTCGTTGGTGCGTGCCATGGCAATGGTGCCCGTGTTGTTCTTCAAGCCGTTGTTGGCTTCATTCTTAATCGGTGCGTGGGTGTCTTTTTGCTTCATGCCCGGCGCAAAACCGCCGCCCTGGATCATGAAACCATTAATGACGCGATGGAAGATCGTGTTGTCGTAATGGCCTTCGCGGGCGTACGTCAGAAAATTGGCAACCGTCACCGGGGCGTGTTCGTTATCGAGTTCCAGCGTGATGGGGCCGTAGTTGGTGTTGAGGATGACGGTTTGCATGAAAGCTTTCTCCTTGGGGATACCGTTGGTCGTGCTATATTCAAAGACGCATTTTATCCGTATTTCCCTTGGTTACGCCCCCATGCTGTCGATCTATAACACCCTTGCGCGTGAAAAAACCCCGTTGAAACCCATCTGTCCGGGGCAGGTGCGTATGTACGTATGCGGCATGACGGTCTACGATTTTTGCCACCTCGGTCACGCCCGGGTCATGGTGGTCTTCGATATGGTGTACCGCTGGCTCATAGCGCAGGGTTACCAGGTCGAATATGTCCGTAACATCACCGACATCGACGACAAGATCATCCATCGCGCCAACGAGCGTGGCGAAACTATCCAACAGCTGACTGACCGTTACATCGCCGCCATGCACGAAGACAGCGATGCACTCGGCGTGCTGCGCCCAAACAAAGAGCCACGCGCGACTGAATATGTTCAGGAAATGCTCGACCTCATCGGCACCCTTGAAAACAAGGGTTTGGCGTATCAAGGTGGTGATGGCGATGTGAACTTTGCCGTGCGCAAGTTCCCCGGTTACGGCAAGCTTTCGGGCAAATCACTCGACGACTTGCGTGCCGGTGAACGTGTAGCGGTTGCAGGTGCCAAAGAGGACCCGCTCGATTTCGTGTTGTGGAAGCACGCCAAGGCGGGCGAACCAGCCTGGGCTTCCCCCTGGGGCGATGGTCGACCGGGTTGGCACATCGAATGCTCGGCCATGAGTAGCGCCTTGCTTGGCAATCACTTTGATATTCACGGTGGTGGCGCAGACTTGCAGTTTCCGCATCACGAGAACGAGATTGCCCAGTCCGAGGGCGCGCACGGCGGCACCTTCGCCAACATCTGGATGCATAACGGGTTCATTCGTGTCGAGAAAGACGGCATCGAAGAAAAGATGTCGAAGTCGCTCGGCAACTTCTTCACCATCCGCGACGTGCTCAAGGTCTACGACCCTGAGGTCATCCGCTTCTTTATCCTGCGCGCCCAGTACCGCAGCCCACTCAATTACTCGACCGCCCACCTCGACGACGCCGGCCACGCACTCGAACGCCTCTACACCGCGCTGCGCAATGTGCCCGCTGATGAGGTGGCCATCGACTGGAACAATCCGCACGCCCAGAAGTTTGCCGCCGCCATGAACGACGACTTCAACACGCCAGAAGCCATGGCCGTGTTGTTCGAGCTGGTGCAGGCCGTCAACCGAGAGCAATGCAGTAAGCTGGCCGGTCAGCTCAAAGCCCTGGCCGGGGTACTCGGTCTGTTGCAACGTTCCCCTGAAGCCTTTTTGCAACGTGCGAAGGGCACAGATGCCGATGGGCTGACCCCCGAACAAATCGAAACCAAGATTCAGGAACGCCTCAACGCCCGAAAGGCCAAAGATTTCGCCACGGCCGACCGCGTGCGCAAAGCGCTGCTCGAGGCAGGCGTCGTCCTCGAAGACACCCCGCAGGGCACGATCTGGCGTCGCGCCTGATTGGCAATCCATGACGCAAAAACTGCAGCTGGCGCACGCTGAGCGCGCGACGCTGCTTATTCTGGCCGGCATTCAGTTTTGCCATGTGCTGGACTTCATGATCATGATGCCGCTGGGGCCGTTTCTTATCAGTGCCCTGAGTATCACCACGCATGAGTTTGCTTTACTGGTGGCCAGCTACAGTTTTAGTGCCGCGGCTGCCGGGCTGCTCATTGCCCCGATTGTTGACCGATTCGAACGCAAGCGTTTTCTGCTAGCCATCTTTGCAGCCTTTGCCTTAGCGACCTTGTTCTGCGCGTTGTCACCCAGTTTTCTCACTTTGCTCATCGCGCGTGGTCTCGCCGGCGTCTTCGGCGGCATGATGGGGGCATTAGTGCACACCATGGTGGCCGATGCGATTCCTTTCGAGCGGCGGGCCAAAGCTACGGGCTACGTTGCTACCGCATTTTCCGTGTCCAGCATCGCTGGTGTGCCGCTCTCATTGCTGCTGGCCGACGCCCTCGGCTGGCAATCCCCGTTTCTGCTCATAGCACTTATCAGCATCGGGCTGATCTGGTTTGGTCATCGCGTACTGCCCGATTTTCGGGCGCATCTGGACACTCGAGGCGAAGCGCGGGCGATCCGTCAAATGCTGCGTATCGCCGTGGAGCCTAACCATCTCCGCGCCATGCTACTCACCTGTCTGATTATTTTGGGTGGTTTTACCGTTATTCCGTACATCACACTGTACGCCATCGCCAACGTGGGTATCGCCAGTGAGCAGATTCCCCTCATCTATTTTTTGGGCGGTGCCGCGACGCTCATTACCGCACGACTCATTGGTGCTTTGGCCGATCGTTTTGGCAAAGTCGTCGTCTTCCGTATCGTCGCCATCGGTGCCTGCTTGCCAGTATTGCTCGTGACGCATCTGGAACATGTACCGCTCGTGGTCTGGCTGAGCATTACCACGCTATTTTTCATCCTGGTCTCTGGCCGCATGGTGCCGCTGCTGGCCATTGTCGGTTCAGCGGTCAAACCGCAGGAGCGGGGTACTTTTCTATCGCTCAATGCCACGGTACAGTCGATGGCCATGGGCCTGGCCAGTATGATCGGTGGGATCTTCATCACCCAAACGCCCGACGGATTTATTTCCGGTTACGGCTGGGTAGGCTTGGTCGCTGCCACGTTTAACCTTTTGGCTGCAGTTTGGGTCGGCCGGGTCGCAATCAGAAACTAATTGCTTTGCCGTACGAGAGGCTTACCTGCAGAGACTTTTGACGGGTAAACTCGGATGATTATGACGAAACGCGCCCGCCGTCGCCAGAAACGCCCAAACGCTGCAGCCAAGGCGCTAACGACTGGCCTGTACCGGCCCAAGGTCGAAATCGACCGCCGTAAAGCCGCAAGGCTCATCCGCGGCGCTAAACACAAGGAGCCACCCAAATGCGAATGACGACACTATTAGTCGGAGCATCATTGCTCGTATCAGTCGTAGCACACGCCGAGATCATTGATATTGATAATGCCGAGTTGGTCAGGCTTCAGGCCAAAGGGGTGCCCGTCATTGATATACGAACACCCGAAGAGTGGCGAGAAACCGGGGTGATCAAGGGCGCACGCCTCATGACGTTTTCGTTTACCAGTGGTTTTGATAAAGCCGGCTGGTTAAAGCAGGAGCAACAGGTCGCCAAGCCCGGTGAGCCTGTGGTGCTGGTTTGCCGTAGCGGCCGTCGGTCGAAGGCGGTGGCCGATTACATGGAATCACAATCCGTGAAAGGCACGATCTATCACGCCAACGGCGGCATGAATGCCTGGAAGGCAGAAGGGCGCCCAGTGGTCGCGCCCATCGCACCCTAGCTGCTAAAGAAGTTCTTCAGCTTTTGCTGCCAGCCGCCTTCTTGCGGGGAGTGGTGTTCACCGAGGCTCTCCTGGAATTTGCGGAGCAGTTCTTTCTGTTCGCTGTTCAGGTTCACCGGGGTTTCGACAACGACATGTACATAGAGGTTGCCTTCGACGCCACTGCGCATGCCTTTGACGCCCTTGCCACGCAGACGGAAGATTTTGCCCGTCTGGGTTTCTTCGGGGATGCGCAGGCTGGCCGTGCCGTCGAGGGTGGGGACGTCGATGTCGCCACCCAGCGTGGCGGTCGTCATGGTGATAGGGATTTCGCAATGTAGGTCGTCACCATCGCGTGTGAAGAGTTCGTGCTGGCGTAGGCTGATTTGGACATAAAGATCCCCGGAGGGGCCACCGTTGACGCCGGCCTCGCCTTCGCCCGAGAGGCGGATGCGGTCACCATCGTTAACGCCGGCCGGGATTTTGATTTCCAGGGTTTTGTTTTCACGCTTGCGACCGCGGCCATGGCAGTCGGTGCAGGGGTCTTCAATGACCTTGCCAGAGCCATGGCAATGCGGGCAGCTCTGCTGTACCGAGAAGAAACCTTGTTGCATGCGTACTTGGCCGCTGCCTTTACAGGTGCCGCAGGTTTTGCTGCTGGTGCCGGGTTTGGCGCCCGAGCCTTTGCAGGTGTCGCAGTTGATTTCGGTCGGGATGCGAATGCGGGTCTGGGTGCCTTTGGCAGCTTCTTCCAGCGAGATGTCGAGGTCGTAGCGCAGATCGGCGCCACGATAGACCTGGCTGCGACCACCGCGGCCACCACCCCCTCCAAAGCCACCGCCACCGCCGCGGAAGATTTCTTCAAAGATGTTGCCAAAGTCGAAGCCGCCGGCACCGCCACCCCCAAAACCGCCAAAGCCGCCACCCATGGAAGGATCCACACCGGCATGGCCATACTGATCGTAAGCGGCGCGTTTATTCGGATCGCTCAGAATTTCGTAGGCTTCTTTGACTTCTTTGAACTGGGCCTCGGCCGATTTGTCGTCTGGGTTACGGTCCGGGTGAAATTTCATCGCGAGACGACGATAGGCCTTTTTCAGGTCGTCGTCGGAGGCGCCTTTGTGTACACCCAGAATTTCGTAGTAATCGCGTTTGGACATGGCGGTTCGGCTTTGTTTTGATTCAAATCGGTTAATGCAAAAGGGGGCAAGGTCGCCCTTGCCCCCATGGGATCAGTGATCCGGCGTTACTTCTTGTCCTTCACTTCGGTGAACTCGGCATCCACCACGTCGCCTTCCGGCTGCTTGCCGGCATCGGCCTGCCCACCGGCACCTGGTGCGGCACCAGCGTCACCGCCTTGCGCACCGGCTAGCTGAGCCAAGGCCTGTGAAGCCTGCATCAGCGCTTCAGCTTTCTTTTCGATCTCGGCTTTGTCGGTGCCACGGACAGCGTCTTCGACCTCCTTGGCTGCAGCTTCGATCTTGGCCTTTTCGTCGGCGGGCACTTTGTCGCCCAGCTCGTTCAGCATCTTGCGGACACTGTGCACGGCTGCGTCACCGCCGTTACGGGCGTCGGCTAGTTCCCGGGCTTTGTGGTCTTCGGCCGCATTGGCTTCAGCGTCCTTGACCATGCGCTGGATTTCTTCCTCCGACAGACCGGTGTTGGCTTTGATGGTGATCTTGTTTTCCTTGCCAGTCTGCTTGTCTTTGGCCGAGACATGCAGGATCCCGTTAGCATCGATGTCGAAGGTGACTTCGATCTGCGGCGTCCCGCGGGCAGCGGCTGGAATGCCTTCCAGGTTGAACTGACCGAGGCTCTTATTGCCGTTGGCCATTTCACGTTCGCCTTGCAGCACGTGGATGGTCACCGCCGATTGGTTATCGTCAGCCGTCGAGAAGACCTGGCTGGCCTTGGTCGGGATCGTCGTGTTCTTTGGAATCAGCTTGGTCATTACGCCGCCCAAGGTTTCGATGCCCAGGGTGAGCGGGGTAACGTCGAGCAGCAACACGTCTTTGACATCGCCCTGTAGCACGCCCCCTTGAACGGCCGCACCGACGGCCACGGCTTCATCCGGGTTGACGTCTTTGCGCGGCTCTTTGCCAAAGAATTCTTTGACCTTGTCCTGCACTTTGGGCATACGGCTCATACCGCCGACGAGGATCACGTCGCTGATGTCGCTGGCCGAGCAACCGGCATCCTTGAGTGCGGTGGCGCAAGGGGCGATCGTGCGTTCGATCAGGTCATCGACCAGGCTTTCAAACTTGGCGCGAGTGATCTTCATGGTCAGGTGCTTCGGACCGCTGGCATCGGCCGTGATGTACGGCAGATTGATCTCGGTCTGTTGGGCCGACGAGAGCTCGATCTTGGCTTTTTCAGCGGCTTCTTTCAGGCGCTGCAGGGCCAGTACGTCGTTCTTTAGATCGGCGCCAGACTCTTTCTTGAATTCTGTGACGATGTAGTCGATCAGACGTTGGTCGAAATCTTCGCCACCCAGGAAGGTGTCGCCGTTGGTCGACAGCACTTCGAATTGGTGTTCGCCGTCGATCTCCGAGATGTCGATGATCGAGATATCAAAGGTGCCGCCGCCCAGGTCGAAGACGGCAATCTTGCGATCGCCTTCTTTTTTGTCCATACCGAAAGCCAGAGCCGCTGCGGTCGGTTCGTTGATGATGCGCTTGACGTCTAGACCGGCGATACGGCCGGCATCCTTCGTGGCCTGGCGTTGGCTGTCGTTGAAGTAAGCCGGCACGGTAATGACGGCCTCGGTGACTTCTTCACCCAGGTAGTCTTCAGCGGCCTTTTTCATTTTGCGCAGCACTTCGGCAGACACCTGTTGCGGCGCCATTTTCTTATCGCTCAGCACTTCCACCCAGGCGTCACCATTGTCGGCCTTGGTGATCTTGAACGGCATCAGGCTAATGTCTTTTTGGACTTCTTTATCTTCGAAACGACGACCGATCAGACGCTTGATGGCATACAGGGTGTTCTTCGGGTTGGTGACGGCCTGACGCTTGGCCGGTGCGCCAACGAGGACTTCACCATCGTTGGTGTAGGCAATGATCGACGGGGTGGTGCGGGCGCCTTCGGCGTTTTCAATCACCTTGGGGGCGCCATTTTCCATGACGGAAACGCACGAGTTGGTCGTACCGAGGTCAATACCGATAATTTTTCCCATGGATTCTTATCCTTGTTATTTGCTAAGTGGTTGATTGGTTGGGTGAAGTGTCATCGCTTCACCGGACATGACGGCTATGTGGGGCCGTGACGCCTGTTTTCAATAGGGGGTATAGGAATTAGCCGTTGGCAACGGTGACCATGGCCGGGCGCAGCACGCGATCCGACAGCTGGTAACCCTTTTGCAGCACATTGACTACGGTGTTGCCCGGTTGGTCGGCGTCGACCATGGCGATAGCCTGGTGTTGATTCGGATCAAACTTATCGCCCGGCGCTGGATTTTCGACTTTCATGCCGCCGCGTTCGAAAGCGCTGAGGAGTTGCTTCTGGGTGAGTTCGACACCTGAGCGCAGGGTGGCGGCATCAGCGGCCGTGTCGGCCAAAGCGGCGTCGAGGCTGTCGCTGACGGCGATGAGTTCACGGGCAAACTTCTCGACGGCGAACTTGTGCGCCTTGGACACGTCTTCAGCAGCTCGCCGGCGCAGGTTTTCCCCCTCGGCCTTGGCGCGCAAATAGGCATCTTGCAGCTCGGTGACCTTGGCTTCCAGCGCAGCGAGTCGGGCTTCCGGTGCCTCTGGGGCCTCCGGCATGGCTACGGTCTCGGCAGCGGCCGGTTCATGAATAGTTTCTTCGGCGTTCGGTTCTTGGTGTTGTTCGGTCATGTCGGTGATGTTCCGTGAATGCTTCTAAAAGGAGGTGTGCCAGCAATTGGGGGCGGGAGCGCGATATTCAAGCCCCGTTCATTGGATTGCGCCTAGTGCCTTGGCGCGTGCGGCCTGTTGTTCTAATGCCTCTTGCGTAGGGGCGCCTGTTCCTGTCACGGGCCAACCGGCCAGGTGCCGTTCAGCCAAGTCGGCGAGGGCGTTCATCCAGGCCGGCGATTCGTTGAGGCAAGGCAGGTAATGGAAGTGCTCACCGCCGGCTGTGAGGAAGGCGCTACGAACTTCCATGTTGATTTCTTCCAGCGTTTCTAAGCAGTCGGCCACAAAGCCGGGGCAGAGAATATCGACGCGTTTGACGCCCTGTTTGGCCAGGACGATGAGTGTGGGTTCAGTATAGGGTTGCAGCCACTTGGCTTTGCCGAACCGCGACTGGAAGGTGGTGACCACCGATTCGGCGGGAAGGTTCAATGCTTCGGCGACCAAGCGGGCCGTTTTGTGACATTCGCAGAAATACGGGTCGCCCAGTTGGAGGTTGCGCTCCGGCAGCCCATGGAAGCTCATGACGAGTCGGTAGCTGGGGTCGGGCAGAGCTGGCGGCGTGCATTTCTGCCAATGTGATCGTATCTCGTTAGCTATGGCGTTGATATACCCTGCATCATCGGCGAAATTGCGGACATAACGCAGTTCTGGTTGGTTGCGCAGGGTGGTGACCCAGTTCAGCGCCTGATCAATCGCCGTGGCGGTGGTGCTGGCCGAGTACTGCGGATACATCGGCAACAGCAGTATCCGTGTCGCGTTGTCGGCACGAAGCTGTTCGAGCACGGCCGGAATGCTGCGCGGTCCGTTGCCGGCGTAACGCATGGCCCAGGTGACGATGAGGTCGTGGCCGCGTTGACGGAGCGTGCTGGCCAGCAGTCGCGCTTGGGCTTGGGTATGAACGAGTAGCGGTGAACCGGCGTCCGTCCAGATGGTGGCGTATTTGGCCGCCGATTTTTTTGGGCGTACGCGCAAGATGATGCCGTGCAGAATGGCCAGCCAGATCAGGCGGGGGATTTCTACGACGCGCGGGTCACCCAGAAATTCGGCGAGATAACGGCAGACAGCAGCTGCGGTTGGTGCGTCGGGCGTGCCCAGGTTCACCAGAACAACGGCCGTTCGCGGCGGCGTGCCGTGACGCCAAACGGGGGTTTGTTTTTTCATGAGAGTTAGCCTTGGTGAGCCTGTTCGGTGAGCGCGCTCGAGAGCAGGCGGGCGGTGATGTCGACGATAGGAATGACACGATCGTAGGCCATGCGGGTCGGGCCTATGACGCCGACCGAGCCCACCACCTGACCTTCGACCTGATAGGGCGCCGTGACAACGCTGCACTCGTCGAGTGTGGCGATGCCGGATTCCTGCCCGATATAGAGGCGGACGCCAGCCGCCTGTTGCGAGAGATCGAGCAGGCGGACGAGTGAGGTGCGTTGTTCGAAGAGATCGAAGAGTTCGCGCAGACGGCGCATATTGGAACTGAGATCTTCGACGTCAAGTAGGTTCTTTTCACCTGAGATGATGGTATCGGACTCGCGCGGCATCAGCGCCTCACTGCTGGCGGTGAGCGCCGCGGCCATCAAGGCCTGCATGTCGGCGCGAATACGCGTGAGTTCGTCATGAACCCGATGGCGCATTTGTTCGAGTTCCAGGCCGACGAAGTTCTGGTTAAGGGTGTTGGCGGCTTCGGTCAACTCGGCAGCGCTATAGGGCCGGTCGGTCGTGAGAATGCGATTCTGGACGTTACCGTCGCTGGTCACGAGGACAAGCAGCACGCGCTGATCAGACAGCGCAATGAACTCGATCTGGCGAATGCGTGTACTGGAGTGCCGTGGCGCAATCACGATACCGGCAAACTGGGTCAGATCCGACAGCAAGCGAGAGGCCTGGTTGATGATTTGACCCGGCTGCGCTCTGGCACTGGCCAGCTCAGCGAGAATGCGTGCTTGATCGATTCGCTCCAGTGGTTGCATGGTCAGCAGCGAATCGACGAAGAAACGGTAGCCGCGTGGTGTGGGGATGCGACCGGCGGAGGTATGGGGGCTGGCGATGAAACCGAGATCTTCCAGGTCGGCCATGACATTACGCACGGTGGCGGCAGAGAGATCCAACCCCGAAGCGCGTGAAAGAACCCGCGAACCAACGGGGGCGCCCTCGGCAATGTAGCTTTCGACCAGGGTTTTGAGCAACACGCAGGCGCGGTCGTCCAGCGGTACTGTTGACGGCGTGGGCGAGGTTGCTGAAGGTTGGCTGAACGTCATGCCTCGATTCTACAAAATTATTCTGTGGTTTAATCGGGGAGAAATACGTTTCATCACCTGTCGATGCCGGCATCGGTAGCGTGAAAGTCGCCCGGATGGGCTTTTTGCGGAGTCGGATTGATGTCGTATCCCTTGCCGTTGCAATCGGTTGCGCTGATTGGCCGCCAGGATAGCCCTGAAGCGGCGGATTCCATTGCGGCTCTGGCAGATTTTTTTCGGGCGCAGGGTGTGTCGGTTCTCGTGGAGACCGAGACTGCGATTCAGGCGGAACAGTTGATCGGCAAATCGGCGCTGGCCGGTGGCGAATGCGCCGATTTCCAGCAGATCGGGTCCCATGCTGATCTAGCGGTGGTGGTGGGCGGTGATGGAACGATGCTCCATGCCGCGCGCCAGCTGGCGCGTTTTGACCGCCCGTTGGTCGGTATTAACCAGGGTCGCCTGGGCTTTATGACCGACATTGCCCGCTCCGACATGATCGAAGCGATGGGGTTGTTGCTCGCCGGCAAGTTCACCCAAGAAGAACGTTTACTACTCGATACCGAGGTGGTCTTTGGCGGCGCGTCGGCAGGTTGGAAGCCGCAGGCCAACTTGGCGTTTAACGATGTGGTGATCGATAAAGGCGCGATTGGTCGTCTGATCGAGTTTGAACTACGCGTGGATGACGAGTTTATTTTTAGTGCGCGGGCCGATGGCTTGATTATCTGCACACCCACCGGTTCGACAGCCTATGCCTTGTCGGCCAATGGCCCGATTCTGCATCCCAAGCTGGGCGGCATTGCCTTGGTGCCGTTATGTCCGCACGCGCTGTCGAATCGACCGATCACCTTGCCGGACAGCGCACGAATTGAAGTGAAGCTGACCCAGGGTGCCAACGCGCGCGCCCACTTTGACGGTCAGGAAACGGTGGACTTGATGCCAGGGGATTCGGTACGGCTGCAGCGTTCACCGCACCGGGTGCGTTTGCTGCACCCGCCAGGCTACAGTTATTTCGCGATGCTGCGTCAGAAGCTGCACTGGAGTGAAGGGCCGAGTATTCGAACGGGGCAAACCACGCATGGTTTGCGCGCGTCGGGAGCCTGAAGGAATGTTGTGTCGGCTGGTCATTCGTGACTTTGTGTTAGTTGAATCACTGGAGCTGGATTTTCGACCCGGGTTTGGTGCGCTCACGGGTGAGACCGGCGCCGGTAAATCCTTGCTGATCGATGCACTGGCCTTTGTGCTGGGTGAACGTGCCGATGCAGGCTTGATTCGCTCGGGTACCCAACGCGCCGAGGTGTCAGCGGAATTTGATGCGGTTCAGAACCCTGAGTTTCAAGACTGGTTCGTTGCGCAGGAAATTCCGGTAGAGCCGGGCGAGGGTGTGCTCATTCGCCGGGTGCTCGAGGCGGCCGGTCGGTCGCGCGCCTTTGTGAACGGCGTGCCCGTGACCTTGCAACAAGTGCGTACCGTCGGTGAATGGCTGCTCGACATTCACGGCCAGCATGCGCATCAGTCGCTGCTGCGCTCGGATGCACAACGTCAGTTGCTCGATGATTTTGGCCAGTTGCAAAGAGACAGCGCTGCCGTTGCCGAGGCTTGGCGAACCTGGTCGTCGGCACGGCAGTTACTGGAAGAAGCTGGCAAACGCTCTGGTGATATTGAGGCGCGGCGTGACGCGCTGGCCTGGCAGATCAAAGCACTGGCGGAAGTGGCCAACGATGAACCCGATTGGGGTTGGCAGGCGCTGGGCGAAGAACAGAGCCGCCTGGCCAATGCCAGCACGCTGATTGAGATCGTGCAGGGTTCGATTGATGCCCTTGGTGAGGGCGATGAACCGCTGCTTTCGCTCCTAAGCCGTTTAGAACACCGTCTCAAAGACGGCGCGGCGATGGACGTGCGCTTGCAGGAACCGACCGATCTTTTGTTGGCTGCGCACAACGAATTGTCGGAGGCACTGACGGTATTGCGCCGCCATCTTGATCGGCTGGATGTCGACCCGGCGCGGCTTGCTGAAGTTGAACGCCGTATGAGCTTGATGCTCGATCTGGCGCGTAAGCACTTGGTCGAACCCGTGGCTTTGCCGGCGCTTTACCATCAATTGCAGAACGAAGCTGAGCAGTTGGCCGATGCAACGGATATCGCGGCGCTGGAAGCGCGCGTGGCGATGGCCGCCAAGGCGTACGCCGAAGCGGCGGTGCGCTTGTCGAAGGGGCGCGAGAAAGCGGCGAAGGTACTCGGCAAGGGCGTGAGCGAGGCCATGCAGGATCTGGCCTTGGGCGGAGGGCGCTGCCAGATCGTGCTGCAGCCCGTGGATGGCGACGGGAGCGCACATGGCAATGAACGTATTGAGTTTCAGGTCAGCGGTCTGGCCGGTAGTGATTGGCGTCCTTTGTCTAAGGTGGTGTCCGGTGGTGAGCTTTCGCGGATTAGTCTGGCCATTCAGGTAGTGACCAGTGCATGCAGCGCCGTGCCGACCCTCATTTTTGATGAGGTCGATGTAGGTATTGGCGGCGGGGTGGCCGAAGTGGTGGGGCGTTTGCTAGCGAAACTGGGCGAACGACGTCAGGTGTTGTGTGTGACTCATTTGCCTCAGGTGGCGGCCTGTGCCGGTTGGCAATGGCAGGTCAGCAAGGAAAAATCAGGCAACGCGTTCCGGAGCAAAGTGAGCGCGCTAGACGATGCGGCGCGTGTCGAAGAAATTGCCCGGATGCTGGGCGGCGTAGAAATTACAGCCCGAACCCGGGCCCACGCGGCGGAGATGCTGAGGCTCGAGCGCTAAAGCGCTTGAGCGGGTCAGACTCGGCTGTGCAACCCCTTCTTGGTGGGTCGATGCGGACAGCTCTGGTCCACACAGTCGGCGTACAGGCACAGATCGTGTGCCTGTATGCGAAAGCCCAGATTCTCGGCGATCTCGGCTTGTTTACGTTCGATCTCGGGATCGCAAAATTCCACGACGCGATCACACTGCAGGCAGACAAGGTGGTCATGGTGATCACCCCGGTTTAGCTCAAACACCGCCTTGCCGGATTCGAAATTCTGCTTTTGTAGGAGACCCGCCTGCTCGAACTGAGTCAGCGCCCGATAGACGGTGGCCAGGCCGATATCGAGGCCATCGGTGACCAGAATCCGATAGACATCATCCGCCGTGAGATGCGCATCCCGATGCTTTTCGAAGACCTCGAGAATCTTCATGCGCGGCATCGTGGCCTTGAGTCCGGATTGCTGCAGGTCTTTCGGGGAGGGCATAAACGATTCCTGGGGGAGTGACTTCGGATATGATAGCGGCTTTTGCAACGACCTGTTCCGTCCATGCCACTTTTCCGCCGTTGTGCCGCAACGCATCGCCAGAAGTCTGTTGACCGATGCGTCGGGCACTGGGCGGCTGCCGGGTTGATGTGTCTGATGGTCAGCGGACTGAATGGCTGTGCGGTTGAGCGCTATTTTCTGGAATACCGGATCAACGTGCAGCAGGGCAACTTGGTTGAACAGAAGCAGATCGTTCAGCTGCGCCCGGGTATGACGCGTGACCAGGTGCGCTACGTATTGGGGACACCGCTATTGCAGGATCCGTTCCACGCCGATCGCTGGGATTATGTCTACCGTTTCGAAAACGGACAGACCGGCGAGATCACGATGCGTAATATCTTTATGTATTTTAATTCGGCGGGCCTGTTGCAACGCGTGGGTGGTGACGTCGCTGCTGGCCAGCCGGCCGAGGTGCAGTTTACGGGGAATCTCGATGCCGACGCGGCAGCAGCGGCGGGCGTCGCAGGGGCGGTCCGGGCGAATGAGCCGCAGGTCATTGACCTTGGCGCCTTACCCGAGGGGACTGAAGGCCCGGAAGAGGGTTCCGAACCAGAGAGTGATTCGTGGTGGTGGCGCTTTATTCACCTCTTCAAGTAAAAGGAAAGATGATGTCTAACCCGGTAAAAATAGCGATCGCGGGCGCTTCGGGCCGCATGGGTCGTATGCTGATCGAGGCTGTTCTGGCGGATTCGGCAACGGTACTGCACGCGGCATTTGAACGTGATGGCAGTGAGTTCGTGGGCCGCGATCCCGGTGAGTTCGTTGGGCAGTCGACGTCGGTGCGGATCAGTACGGATGTGACGGTGGGCCTGAAAGGCGCCGATTGCATGATCGATTTCACACGCCCGGAAGCCACCTTGGTGCATCTGCAAGCCTGTAAAGCGGCTGGGGTGGGCATGGTGATCGGTACCACGGGCTTCGAGGAAGACGGCAAGGCCGCGATTGCCGAAGCTGCCCAATCGGTGCCGGTGGTGTTTGCACCAAATATGAGCGTGGGCGTCAATGTGACCTTTAAGCTGCTGGAGATCGCCGCGGGTATTTTGAACAGTGGTTATGACGTCGAGATTGTCGAAGCCCACCATCGCCATAAGGTAGATGCCCCGTCCGGCACAGCCCTACGCATGGGTGAGGTTGTTGCCCAGGGACTGGGTCGCAACCTGAAAGAGGTGGCCGTTTATGGTCGCGAGGGCGTCACCGGCGAGCGCAACGAGAGCACCATTGGCTTTGCCACCGTGCGTGGCGGCGACATCGTCGGCGATCATGTGGTCATGTTCTGCGGTACCGGCGAAAGGGTCGAAATTGGCCACAAGGCCAGCAGTCGTATGCCGTATGCATTGGGTAGCGTGCGTGCCGCCAAATTTATGCGCGGCCGCGCTAAAGGCTTGTTTGATATGCAGGATGTGCTCGGCCTGCGTGGCTGAGCCATGGCGGCCGGACCCCTGGGGCACTAGCGCAACGCAGCATTTTTCGCTATAATTTGGCAGCTTAATGTCCTGCATTTGCAGGAATCAAGCGGGAGTTCCAAAAAGTTCGCCTTTGGGCGGCAGTTTTGGACTCCCGCTTTGCATGTCTGCCATCCGGAGCCGCTGTGTCCTACGCTGAGTCTGCCTCGTCTTTATCGTCTGTCTCGCCCGCTGCCAAGAGCAGTGCCCCCCTTTGCGCCACCCGGCCAGCCGCTATGTTGGTGTTGGCCGATGGCACGGTTTTTCGGGGCGAGTCCATTGGCGCGGCGGGCAAAACATCGGGTGAAGTGGTATTCAACACGGCGCTGACCGGCTATCAGGAAATTCTCACCGACCCGTCGTACTGCCGGCAGATCGTCACGCTGACCTACCCACATATCGGTAACGTGGGTTGCAACGATGAAGATTTCGAGTCGGGGGCCAATTACGCTGCCGGTCTGGTGATCCGCGATCTGCCGCTGGTGGCATCGAACTGGCGTGCCCAGAGCGACCTGTCTTCCTATCTGGTGAAGCATGGCATTGTGGCCATTGCCGGTATCGACACCCGCAAGCTGACCCGCATTCTGCGCGAAAAGGGGGCTCAAGCCGGGTGCATTATTGCCGCCGCTGCCGGTGAAACGCCGGATTCAGCCGCTGCACTGGCCGAGGCCAGGGCGTTCCCGGGCCTGGCCGGTATGGATCTGGCCAAGGAAGTGAGCGTAGCGCAGTCCTATACCTGGAATCAGGGTGAGTGGACACTAAAAGGTTACGTCACGGGTCCGGCGCCGCGTTTCAAAGTGGTGGCCTACGATTTTGGTGTGAAGCGCAACATTCTGCGCATGCTGGCTGAGCGCGGTTGCGATGTGACCGTCGTGCCGGCAAAGACCCCGGCGGCCGAGGTGCTGGCAATGAATCCGGACGGCGTGTTCCTGTCCAATGGCCCCGGCGACCCCGAGCCCTGCGATTACGCGATTGCCGCGATTCGCGAATTTCTTGCGGTCAAGAAGCCGGTGTATGGCATTTGCCTGGGGCACCAGTTGCTGGCCCTGGCCGCTGGCGCCAAGACCGTCAAAATGAAATTCGGTCACCACGGGGCTAACCATCCGGTGAAAGATGTCGACACTGGTCAGGTCTTGATCACGAGCCAGAACCACGGATTTGCCGCGGATGCTGAAACGCTACCCGCCAATGTGCGCGTGACGCACGTCTCACTGTTCGATGGCACGCTGCAGGGCATTGCGCTGACCGATGCCCCGGCCTTCTCGTTCCAGGGTCACCCGGAAGCGAGCCCTGGTCCGCACGATGTGAGCTACCTCTTTGACCGATTCATCGATCTGATGTCTCAATACGCCGCAAAATAATAAGAAGCTGAATCATGCCCAAGCGCACAGACCTTAAAAGCATCCTCATCATCGGCGCCGGCCCGATCGTTATCGGTCAGGCCTGCGAGTTCGACTATTCTGGCGCCCAGGCCTGCAAGGCGCTGCGCGAAGAAGGCTACAAAGTCATTTTGGTGAACTCGAACCCGGCCACCATCATGACCGACCCAGAGATGGCCGATGTCACTTACATCGAGCCGATTACCTGGCAAGTGGTGGCCCGCATCATCGAGACCGAGCGGCCTGATGCGCTCCTGCCGACCATGGGGGGGCAGACCGCGCTGAACTGTGCGCTGGACCTCGCCGCCAACGGCGTGCTGGAAAAATTTGGGGTCGAACTCATTGGCGCCTCGCGTGAGGCCATCGATAAGGCGGAAGACCGCGAGAAGTTCAAGCAGGCGATGAACAAGATCGGCCTGGGTTCGGCGCGTTCGGCCATCGCCCACTCGATGGAAGAGGCGTATCAGGTGCAGGCCGGTATCGGCTTCCCGACCATCATCCGTCCGTCGTTTACGCTGGGCGGCACCGGTGGTGGCATCGCCTACAACATGGAAGAGTTCGAGACCATCTGCAAACGCGGTCTCGAGGCTTCGCCAACCAACGAGTTACTGATTGAGGAGTCGCTACTGGGTTGGAAAGAATACGAAATGGAGGTGGTGCGTGACCGTAAGGACAACTGCATCATCATCTGTTCGATTGAAAACCTCGATCCGATGGGTGTGCATACCGGTGACTCGATCACCGTGGCGCCCGCGCAGACGCTGACGGATAAGGAATACCAGATCATGCGTAACGCGTCGATCGCCGTACTGCGCGAGATCGGCGTGGATACCGGTGGTTCGAACGTGCAGTTCTCGATCAATCCAGACGATGGTCGTATGGTCGTGATTGAAATGAACCCGCGGGTGTCGCGTTCGTCGGCACTGGCCTCTAAGGCGACTGGTTTTCCGATCGCCAAGATCGCGGCCAAGCTGGCTGTGGGTTATACGCTGGACGAATTGGCCAACGAAATTACCGGTGGCAAGACACCGGCATCGTTCGAACCGTCGATCGACTATGTGGTCACCAAAGTACCGCGCTTCGCTTTTGAAAAATTCCCGATGGCCGACAACCGCCTGACGACGCAGATGAAGTCGGTGGGTGAGGTGATGGCGATCGGTCGTACCTTCCAGGAGTCGCTGCAGAAGGCGCTGCGCGGTCTGGAGGTGGGCGTCGACGGCTTTAACCTGAAGACGGTGGACTCGGAAACCATTGACGAGCAACTCGCCAATGCAACACCGGATCGCCTGTGGTACGTGGCCGATGCTTTCGGCGTTGGCATGACGGTGGCGCGTGTGTTCGAGCTGACCAAGATCGACCCGTGGTTCCTGGCGCAGATCAAGGAAATCGTCGATCTGGAGCTGACAGTTGAACAGCGCGCCTTCGACAGCCTGTCGGCCGAAGAGCTGCGTTATCTGAAGCGCAAGGGTTTCGCCGATCGGCGGTTGGCGTATCTGACCAAAACGACCGAACAGGTCGTGCGTGAGCGCCGGCATGCGCTGGGCGTGCGTCCGGTCTATAAGCGCGTCGATACCTGTGCTGCCGAGTTTGCCACCAACACCGCTTACATGTACTCGACCTATGAGGACGAGTGCGAGGCGCAGCCGACGGACAAGAAGAAGATCATGGTACTGGGCGGTGGCCCGAACCGTATCGGTCAAGGTATCGAATTTGATTACTGCTGCGTGCACGCTGCGATGGCGATGCGTGAAGACGGATACGAGACCATCATGGTCAACTGCAACCCGGAAACCGTATCGACCGACTACGACACCTCGGATCGGTTGTACTTCGAGCCGCTGACGCTGGAAGACGTGCTGGAAATCGTTGCCATCGAAAAGCCGGTGGGTGTTATTGTGCAGTATGGTGGCCAGACGCCGTTGAAGCTGGCGCTGGCGCTGGAAGCCAACGGTGTACCCATCATCGGGACGTCGCCGGACATGATCGATGCGGCCGAAGACCGTGAGCGATTCCAGAAGCTGCTGCACGACCTGGGCTTGAAGCAGCCACCGAACCGGACTGCGCGCACCGAAGAAGAGGCGCTGCGCATGGCCGAAGAAATCGGTTATCCGCTCGTCGTGCGCCCGTCCTACGTGCTGGGTGGTCGTGCCATGGAAATCGTGCACGAGCAGAAGGATCTCGAGCGCTACATGCGCGAGGCCGTTAAAGTTTCGAATGATTCGCCGGTGCTGTTGGACCGCTTCCTCAACGACGCCTGCGAAGTCGACGTCGACGCGCTGTCGGATGGTACGGAAGTGATTATCGGCGGCGTCATGGAACACATCGAACAGGCCGGCGTCCACTCGGGCGACTCGGCCTGTTCGCTGCCGCCGTACTCGCTGGGGAAGGCGGTTCAGGAAGAACTGCGTCGTCAGACCAAGGCGATGGCGCAGGCGCTGAATGTCTGTGGTCTGATGAACGTGCAGTTCGCCATCAAAGACGATCAGGTGTATGTGCTGGAAGTAAATCCACGGGCGTCACGGACGGTGCCGTTTGTTTCCAAGGCAACCGGTCTACAACTCGCCAAGATTGCCGCCCGTTGTATGGTCGGCCAGTCGCTCGCCGCGCAGGGGGTGACCCAGGAAGTCGTGCCACCGTATTACTCGGTCAAGGAAGCGGTATTCCCGTTCGCCAAGTTTCCCGGCGTTGATACCATTCTCGGACCGGAAATGAAGTCGACGGGTGAAGTGATGGGGGTGGGCAAGACCTTCCCCGAAGCCTTTGTGAAGTCGCAGATGGCCAGTAGCGTTAAATTGCCGAAGAACGGTAAGGTCTTCCTGTCGGTGAAAGATAGTGACAAGGCCAAGGCCGTCGAAATGGCGCGCCAGCTGCATATGGCTGGTTACCAGCTAATCGCGACGCGCGGCACGGCCAAGGCCATCGAAGAGGCTGGCGTCCCGGTGCAACGCGTGAACAAGGTAACCGAGGGTCGTCCGCATATCGTGGATATGATCAAGAACGATGAAATCGCGCTGATCATTAATACCGTGGAAGAGAAGCGTCATGCCATCAACGATTCACGCTCGATCCGGACGTCGGGTCTGATGGCGCGCGTCACGATGTATACGACGATCTGGGGTGCCGAAGCCGCTGTGGCCGGCATTCTATCGGGCGATGCACTGAAGGTTTACGCCATTCAGTCGCTGCATGCCCAACTGAACGGATTGTGACCGCTATGTCAAAGGTTCCATTGACCGTCAAGGGCGCTGCGCTACTTCAAGAAGAACTGCAGCGCCTAAAAACCATTGAGCGCCCCGCCGTGATCGAGGCGATTGCCGAGGCGCGCGCCCATGGTGATTTGTCCGAGAACGCCGAGTACGATGCCGCAAAAGAAAAGCAGGGCTTCATCGAAGGCCGTATTCAGGAAGTGGAAGGCAAGCTGAGTCACGCCCAGATCATTGATCCGGCCGCCATGGATGCCGATGGGCGTTGCGTGTTTGGCGCAACGGTCGATCTGGAAGATGCGGACTCGGGTCAAGCCGTCACCTATCAAATCGTTGGTGAAGATGAGGCCGATATCAAGCAGGGAAAGATTTCTTATGCGTCCCCGTTAGCACGTGCGCTCATCGGCAAGTTTGCCGGTGATGTGGTGCAGGTGCAGACGCCAGGCGGTCAGCGCGAATACGAGATGATCGACGTCCGGTACATCTGACTGGATCGTTGTATTAACCGTTCTGGAAGATGCGCTTGAGTTGACGCGGTGCTTTGCGGCGGCCAGTGGCTTTGCCGGATTTGTCGATGCGGACTTCGACTTTCGGGCGCCAGATGACCAGCAGCTTGCCAATGTGTTGCACCGCCGCGGCTCCCAGGTGGTGACAGATCTCTTCAAGATAGCGCTCGCGCAGTTCGCGTTCGTCGCTGGCGACCCGGATTTTTATCAGTCCGTGCACATTCAACGAATGGTCGATTTCCTTGAGCACGCTGGGCGAGAGGCCATTGTCGGCGATGGTGACGACGGGGTTGAGGCTATGGGCTTCGGCCTTGAGTTCCCGGCGCTGTGCCGTGCTAATGGGTAGTTCGCCGGCAGCAGGGGCTTCTGGGGTGTTGTCGGCGATCAGTTGGGCAAGTCGGTCAGCGGTCATAATGAATGGAAACTCGGGGCAGGAAACACGGATAATGCAAGGCTGGCATTGTACGCCAGGCATCGCTAAAGCAGACAGAAGCAGATCGAAGATATGGCCAGAACCAAAACGAGCAAGGCATGGATGCGCGAGCACGTGAACGACCCCTGGGTGCAACGCGCCAAGGCTGAGGGTTGGCGGTCGCGTGCGGCCTTCAAGCTCATGGAGGTTGATGATAAGGACAAACTCATCCGTCGGGGCGGCATTGTCGTAGATCTGGGCTGCACCCCAGGCGGTTGGTCGCAGGTGGCGCGCAAACGGCTGGGGTCGACCGGGCGGGTGATTGGTCTGGATCTGTTACCGCTGGATCCGTTGTTGCCGGGTGTCGAGTTTCTCCAGGGTGACTTCCACGACGAAGCCGTCCTTAAACAGGTGGAAGCGATGCTGCATGGTGCTAAGGTAGACCTTGTGCTTTCCGATATGGCCCCAAACATGTCGGGTATCCCAATGTCGGATCAGGCGCGGTCGATCCATCTGGCCGAATTGGCCCTGGATTTTGCCGCCAACCATCTGCAGCCGCAGGGGGCGTTTCTGGTCAAGGTTTTCCAGGGGTCTGGCTTTGCCGAGTATGTGGTCGCGATGCGTCAGGTATTCCGTAAGGTGGTGACCCGCAAACCGGAGGCCTCGCGCGGGCGCAGCAGTGAGTTGTATCTGTTGGGTGTGGGGTTGAAGGATTAATGTAAAAGCGGCTGCCTTATCCCTTGTCGGGCTGTGGGCTTAAGGATTGGTCAAGGTTCGATCCCGGAGTCAGGTTAGAATAGAACATCAGTTTCACATTTAGAGCAGAAAGCCATCGTGAATAACAACATGTTTCGCAACGTTGCCATCTGGGTCGTTATCGGTCTTGTACTGATGACGGTGTTCAACCAGTTCAACAACAAGCAAGCCACCCAGAACGCGGTCGAGTACTCCCAGTTCATTGAAGAGGTCAAGGATGGCAAGATCACCAAGGTTGTGATGGAAGGCCGCACACTGAAGGCCACCACGACCGACGGTAAGAAGATCACCTCCTATGCGCCGCCTGATATCTGGTTGGTGTCTGATCTGTTAAAGAGCGGCGTCAAGATTGAAGCCAAGCCGGAAGAAGAACCCTCGATGCTGATGAATATTTTCGTCAGCTGGTTCCCGATGTTGTTGCTGATTGGCGTCTGGATTTTCTTCATGCGTCAGATGCAGGGTGGCGGCGCCAAAGGTGGTGGTCCGTTCTCATTTGGCAAGAGCAAGGCGCGGATGACCGATCAGGCACAGAACACCGTGACCTTTGCCGATGTCGCCGGTTGTGACGAGGCCAAAGAAGAAGTGCAGGAGCTGGTTGATTTCCTTAAGGACCCAACCAAGTTTCAAAAGCTGGGCGGCCGTATCCCGCGTGGTGTGCTGATGGTCGGTAGCCCGGGTACCGGTAAAACCCTGCTGGCCAAGGCGATTGCCGGTGAAGCCAAGGTGCCGTTCTTTTCGATCTCCGGTTCGGACTTTGTTGAGATGTTCGTCGGCGTGGGCGCCGCTCGCGTGCGTGATATGTTCGAACAGGCCAAGAAGCAATCCCCATGCATCATTTTCATTGATGAAATCGACGCCGTGGGGCGTCATCGTGGGGCCGGTCTGGGCGGCGGCAATGATGAGCGTGAGCAGACGCTGAACCAGATGCTGGTCGAGATGGATGGCTTTGAGGGCAGTCAGGGTGTGATCGTGATCGCCGCAACCAACCGTCCGGACATTCTGGACCCGGCGCTGCTGCGCCCGGGTCGCTTCGATCGTCAGGTGGTCGTACCGCTGCCGGATATTCGCGGACGCGAAGAAATTATCAAGGTCCACATGCGCAAGGTGCCAGTGGCGCCAGATATCAAGGCCGATATTCTGGCCCGGGGCACGCCCGGTTTCTCGGGTGCCGATCTAGCCAATCTGGTGAATGAAGCGGCATTGTTTGCTGCGCGCCAGAACAAGCGCCTGGTCGACATGGAAGATTTTGAGAAGGCCAAAGACAAGATCATGATGGGGGCTGAGCGCCGAAGCATGGTCATGAGCGAGGATGAAAAGCGCAACACGGCTTATCACGAGTCTGGTCACGCTGTGGTTGCCAAACTATTGCCCAAATCGGATCCCGTGCACAAGGTCACCATTATTCCGCGTGGTCGCGCGTTGGGTGTCACCATGCAACTGCCAGAGCAGGATCGCTATGCTTATGATCGTGGTTATCTGATGGATCGCATCGCGGTGCTGTTTGGTGGTCGCGTTGCGGAAGAGTTATTCATGAATCAGATGACGACCGGCGCATCCAATGACTTTGAGCGGGCCACCTCGATGGCGCGTGACATGGTAACGCGTTACGGCATGTCGGATCTGGGTCCGATGGTTTACGGTGAGAACGAGGGGGAAGTGTTCCTTGGCCGTTCGGTCACGACGCATAAGGCCGTGTCGGAAGCGACGATGCAGAAAGTGGATGCTGAGATTCGTCGCATCATTGACGAACAGTACGCCTTGGCACGTCGCCTGCTGGATGAAAACCGGGACAAGGTCGAAGCCATGACGCAGGCACTGCTGGAATGGGAAACCATCGACGCCGAGCAAATCAATGACATCATGGCCGGCAAACCGCCGCGTCCGCCTCAGCCGCCAGGTTCGGCGAACACGCCATCGGCACCCGCCCCCGAGGGCGCCTCGGGTGCAGCGGCGACGGCCTGATTGTGCTGAATTAGTCTTAATCCATGGAACCCATTCAGGCCGACCCTCAGGGTCGGCCTTTGTATTTGAATATGTCCGAAAATTCGCTACGCTGTGGCCCCCATTCGCTGACTTGGTCACCAGGTCGACCGCTTGTGATGGGTATCGTCAATGTCACCCCCGACTCCTTTTCTGGGGATGGTTTGCACCATCGGGTCAATGCGGCTTTCGATCAGGCGATGCGCATGATGGACGCTGGGGCAGCCTTGCTGGATATTGGTGCGGAGTCGACACGTCCTGGCGCCCAGCCGGTGGGGTTACAGGAAGAATTGGATCGGTTGTTGCCGTTGTTGGAGAAACTGGTGGCTGCGGGCGTGCCGGTTTCTGTGGATACGATGAAAGCGCGGGTGATGGCCGAATCCATTCGCCTTGGTGTGGGCATGATCAACGATGTGACGGCGTTGTCGGATCCCGCGGCAGCGGCCGCGCTGGCGCCCCATGCAAACGTGGCCGTTTGTCTGATGCATATGCTGGGTGAACCCCCAGCCATGCAGATGGCACCCCAATATGGGGATGTGACGGCCGAAGTGGTGGGTTTTTTGCAGCGGGCTGAGGCCCTTGCCGTGCGAGCTGGCATCGAGCGCAAGCGGTTGGTCCTTGACCCAGGATTTGGTTTTGGCAAGACCTTTGCGCATAATCAACAGTTGTTCCGGGCGTTGCCCGATCTAGTAAAGCTTGGCCTGCCGGTGCTGGTGGGTGTTTCGCGTAAAACAATGATTGGTCATGTGCTGGACAAGCCGGTGAGCGAACGTATCGTCGGAAGCGTGGCGGCAGCGCTGCTTGCGGCACAATACGGGGCAGCCATGGTGCGGGTGCATGATGTGAGTGAAACGGTCGATGCGCTCAAGATCTTGCATGCGCTGGGTTGATGGACAAGACATTTCATAGATAGTCAGGAGCTTGGGTGGCATGAGTCGAAAATATTTCGGTACGGATGGTGTGCGCGGTCGTGTTGGCCAATATCCGATTACGCCCGACTTTGTCCTGCGCCTAGGTTATGCCGCAGGGCGTGTCCTAGTAAGCCGTTGTGACATAGGGGGCCATCGCCCCGGTGTGCTGATCGGCAAGGACACCCGTAATTCCGGTTATATGCTCGAAGCGGCGCTGGAAGCTGGCTTTTCGGCGGCGGGGGTCGACGTCTGTCTGACTGGCCCGTTGCCAACACCTGGGATCGCCTACCTGACGCGAGCGCTGCGTTTACAGGCCGGCGTGGTGATTTCTGCCTCGCATAACCCCTTTGAAGATAACGGCATCAAATTCTTCTCGGCGGATGGCAAGAAACTACCGGACGATGTGGAGCGCGCC
>VEQD01000002.1:43399-83113 GCA_018883385.1 Rhodocyclaceae bacterium
CATCCAGAATCGCTGGGGCGTCACGTGGTCGAGGTCGGTGCGGATTTTGGAATTGCGCTTGATGGCGATGCGGATCGTCTGGTGATGGTTGATGCCGATGGGCGTGCCTACGACGGCGATCAGATTCTGTACGCGATCGTCCGTGATCGGCTGCTGGATGGTCCGGTGGCGGGGGTGGTCGGCACGTTGATGACAAATATGGCGCTGGAACAGGCACTGGTGTCGGCAGGCGTACCCTTCAAACGCGCCAAGGTGGGCGATCGTTACGTGATGGAGATGCTGGCCGCCGAGAGTTGGTTGTTCGGGGGCGAGAACTCGGGCCACATTCTGGCGCTGGATCGCCACACGACGGGTGATGGTCTGGTTTCGGCGTTGCAGGTGCTGGTGGCGCTCAAGCGTTCCGGTCAAAGCCTGGCCGGGTTGCTGGGGGCGCTGCGTCTCTATCCGCAGACCATGATCAATGTGCCGGTGTCGTCCGGCTTCAACTGGCAAGAACACGCTACGGTTCAACAAGCGATTAGCGCCTCGGAGGAGCGACTTGGGGCACGCGGGCGTGTTCTATTGCGCCCCTCAGGGACAGAACCGGTGCTGCGCGTCATGGTCGAGGCAGAAGATCCGGTCTTGTCACGGCGAGAGGCAGAACGTATCGCGGCTGCCGTCCAATCGGTCGTCTAAAAGCAGGGCGACCAGCAAGCAAATCTGGTCAAGAGGGGGGAGGTGTGGCCACGCTAATTGACCGAAGCGGCGCGAAAATAATAGAATTAGGCATCTGAAACAGGCGCTCGCCATGAGGTTGAGCGCCTTTTTATCGTAGTTTCCCGATTTTTTTTGTATTCCTGCTCAATAGGATCCGTGATGACGGTCGTCAGAACACCGCTGGTGGTAGGCAACTGGAAGATGAACGGGGCGTTCGAAACGAACCGCGCCCTAATCGAGGCCTTACTCGCCGCGCTGGCGCAGCAGTCATTGCCTGAGATCGGTGTTTGCCCGCCGTTCCCGTATCTGCCGCAAATCGCCGCCCTGCTGGCCGAAACCCCGATCGGATGGGGGGCGCAGACGGTGAGCGAACATCGCGCTGGCGCCTACACGGGGCAGGTGAGTGCGCCCATGTTGCGAGATCTGGGATGTCGCTACGTGATCGTAGGCCATTCGGAGCGCCGCCAGTATTGCGGCGAGACTGATGCGCAGGTCGCAGCGCAGACTATGGCCGGATTGGATAGTGGGCTGGTGCCCATTGTCTGTGTCGGCGAGTCGGCCGAGCAAGAAGCCTCTGGTCAGACGCTGGCCGTCATTGACCGCCAGTTGGCCCCGTTGCTCCTGACGCTGGCCGGTGTGGCGGATGAGGGGGCGAGCGTGGTGATCGCTTACGAACCGGTGTGGGCGATCGGAACCGGTAAGACGCCGACGCCAGAAGGCGTGCAGGCCGTGCACGCCCATATTCGTCAGCGCCTGGTGGCGGCTGGCCTGGTTCAAACCCGTATCCTCTACGGCGGCAGCGTCAAGGGTAGCAATGCGGCGATCCTGTTTGCGTTGCCGGACGTGGATGGGGGCTTGATCGGTGGTGCCGCCCTGGATGCCCAGGATTTCAGTACAATCTGCACCGCCGCTATGATGCACGCGGTGTAATCTTTCAGGAAAGAGAAACAGGCAATCAGATGGATATTCTTTACGTCATCGTACTTATCGCGAACATCGTTTCGGCTCTGGGCGTGATTGGCCTTGTGCTTATGCAGCATGGCAAGGGCGCCGACATGGGCGCCGCCTTTGGTAGTGGGGCGTCCGGCAGTTTGTTCGGTGCAACGGGCTCGGCAAACTTTCTCTCGCGCTCGACGGCAGTGCTTGCAACCGTCTTCTTCGTGAGCGCATTGTTGCTCGCGAATTTTCAGTCGTTACAGTCGAAAAATGCTGGCAGTGTGATGCAATCCAATGTAGAATCGGCCCCCGGTGTTGCTGGTGCTGCGAGTGTTCCGACGGAAGGCAAAACTGCCGATCCGGAAGGTGCGTCGAAGGCCAAAAACGTACCTCGGTAAGTTGCAGTTTCTGTAGCTGACCGAACAGGAATGCCGACGTGGTGAAATTGGTAGACACGCTATCTTGAGGGGGTAGTGGCGCAAGCTGTGCGAGTTCGAGTCTCGCCGTCGGCACCAGGATAGTACCGTCTGGTCGGTTGTTGTGGGTTTTGGTTGTTGTGCGTCATTTGGCAAACTTTGGGTGGCTTGATGCTCGAAAATTACTTTCCGATCCTGGTGTTCGTCGCAGTCGGCCTCGCCGTAGGCGTTCTGGCCCGTGTGCTGAACCATTTCGTTGCACCGAATAATCCTGATAGCGAGAAGCTCTCCGCGTACGAGTGCGGGTTTGAAGCCTTCGAAGACGCGCGGATGAAGTTCGACGTTCGCTACTACCTTCTGGCCATTATTTTCATTCTCTTCGATCTCGAAATCGCCTTCCTGTTCCCATGGGCAGTGGTGATCAAAGAGATTGGCATGCACGGTTTTATCGCCATGATGGTTTTCTTGACCATCCTGGTCGTTGGCTTTATCTACGGGTGGCGGAAACGCGCCTTCGAGTGGGAGTAAGCAATGTCTAAGATTCAGGGCGTACTCAACGAAGGTTTTGTCACCACCACGGCTGACAAGCTGATCAATTACTGCCGTACGGGCTCGCTCTGGCCGATGACCTTTGGTCTGGCCTGTTGCGCTGTGGAGATGATCCATGCCGGTACTGCGCGTTATGACCTTGACCGTTTTGGTATGGTCTTCCGCCCGAGCCCGCGTCAGTCTGATCTGATGGTGGTCGCCGGTACACTGACCAACAAGATGGCACCGGCGCTGCGCAAGGTGTACGACCAGATGGCCGAGCCACGCTGGGTCGTGTCGATGGGGTCGTGTGCCAATGGCGGTGGCTACTACCACTACTCGTACTCGGTAGTGCGCGGCTGTGACCGTATCGTGCCGGTCGATATTTACGTACCGGGTTGCCCGCCGACCGCCGAAGCGCTGCTGTATGGTTTGGTTCAGCTGCAGAACAAGATTCGTCGTACCAGTACGATTGCCCGCTGAGCACGGTAGGGGACACAGAAGATCATGACGCAAAATACGCAAACCCTCGCCGACACCCTGCAACAGGTTCTGGGCGGTGCCATCGTCCGCAGCAAGCAGGCGCTGGGTGAAGTCACCATCGACGTCGCCGCCGCCGATTACCATGCGGCCGCATTGAAGCTGCGTGATGCTGCCGGCCTCAAGTTTGATCAGATGATTGACCTTTGCGGGATGGATTACTCGACTTACGGTGGCAAGGAGTCGCACGAAAAACGCTTTGCCGTAGTGGTTCATCTGCTATCCGTAGAACTTAACCAGCGGGTCCGGGTTCGTGTTTACGCACCGGACGATCAGATGCCGGTCGTCGATTCGATCGTGGATGTCTGGACCGCCGCCAACTGGTTTGAACGTGAAGCCTTTGATCTGTTCGGTATCTTGTTCGTCAACCATCCCGATCTGCGTCGCATCCTGACCGATTATGGGTTTGTCGGGCATCCGTTCCGCAAGGACTTCCCGGTCTCGGGTTATGTCGAAATGCGTTATGACGACGAGCAGAAGCGCGTTATCTATCAACCCGTCACCATCGAACCGCGCGAAAACACGCCGCGTATCGTGCGTGAAGAGACCTACGGCGAACCGGCGCGATAAGCGCGGGTTTACATCAACAGACAGTACGGACCACACCGGACATCCAGGATTGCAGCATGTCAGAGATTCGTAACTACACATTGAACTTTGGTCCCCAGCACCCCTCGGCACACGGTGTGCTGCGTCTGGTGCTGGAGCTGGATGGCGAAACGGTCGAACGCGCCGATCCGCACATCGGTCTGCTGCACCGTGCGACGGAAAAGCTGGCCGAGACGCGTACCTGGGTACAGTCGGTGCCGTACATGGATCGTCTGGACTACGTGTCGACCATGTGTAACGAGCATGCCTACTGCATGGCCATCGAAAAGATGCTCGGCATCGAAGTGCCTGAGCGCGCCCAGTACATTCGTGTGATGTTCGACGAAGTCACCCGTCTGCTGAATCACCTGCTGTGGATCGGCTGTCACGGTCTCGACGTGGGCGCCATGACGATGGCGCTTTATACGTTCCGTGATCGTGAGGATCTGATGGACGTCTACGAGTCGGTATCGGGTGCCCGTTTGCACGCTGCGTATTTCCGACCGGGTGGTGTTTATCGTGATCTGCCGGATATGATGCCCAAGTATGAGGTGTCGCCCTGGAAAGACGCCAAGCGCGTGGCCGAGTTAAATCAAAACCGCCAGGGGTCGTTGCTTGACTTCCTGGAAGATTTTACGAATCGTTTCCCGGCATATCTCGACGACTATCACAACCTATTGACCGATAACCGGATCTGGAAACAGCGTCTGGTCGGTATTGGCGTAGTGTCGCCGGAGCGTGCCCTGAACATGGGTCTGACGGGCGCCATGCTGCGTGGCTCGGGCATTGCATGGGATCTGCGCAAGAAGCAGCCCTATGAGGTCTACGATCGTCTTGATTTCGATATTCCGGTCGGCACCAATGGCGATTCTTACGACCGCTATCTGGTGCGTATGGAAGAGATGGCGCAGTCGAACCGCATCATCAAACAGTGTATCGCCTGGCTACGCGACAATCCGGGCCCGGTGATTACCAGCGACTACAAGGTTGCGCCGCCACCACGCGAGTCAATGAAGTCAAACATGGAAGAGCTGATTCACCATTTCAAGCTCTTTACTGAAGGCATTCACGTGCCGGAAAACGACTGCTATGCCGCGATTGAGCACCCAAAGGGCGAGTTTGGCATCTATCTGTCGTCGGACGGCGCCAACAAGCCTTACCGCATGAAGATCCGTGCCCCGGGCTTTGCCCATCTGGCGGCGCTGGAAGAAATGTCGCGCGGTCACATGATCGCCGACGTGGTCACGATTATCGGGACCCAAGATATCGTTTTTGGTGAGGTTGACCGCTAATGCTGACTCAGGAAACCCTTGCGCGTTTTGATCGCGAAGTCGCCAAGTACCCGGCTGACCAGAAGCAGTCGGCCGTGATGGCCTGTCTGGCGATTGCTCAGGTAGAGAAGGGCTGGCTGGCCAAGGAAACGATTGCCTTTGTGGCGGATTACCTTGACATGCCCGCGATTGCTGCCGAAGAAGTGGCAACCTTCTACAACATGTACAACCTGAAGCCGCTCGGCAAGTACAAGTTGGCCGTCTGTACCTGTCTGCCGTGTGCCCTGTCGGGTGGCCGTGATGCCGCGCTGTACGTGGCAGACCGCCTGGGTATCAAGCTCGGTGAAACAACGGCGGATGGCCGCATCACCCTGGTCGAAAGTGAGTGTCAGGGCGCCTGTGGTGATGCACCGGTGGCGCTGGTGAACAACCACCAGATGCGCAGCTTCCTGACCCCTGACAAACTGGATCAACTGCTTGAGGAGCTGAAGTAATGGCGATTCTCGGTTCCATCAACCCAATCATGACCGCTGGCTGGCAGGGTGATGCTGGCTGGGGTCTCGATGCCTACGTCAAGCGCGGCGGCTATCAAGCACTCAAAAAGATTCTGTCGGAAAAGATGTCGCAGGAAGACGTCATAGCCGAAGTGAAAAAATCCGTGCTGCGCGGCCGTGGCGGTGCCGGCTTCCCAACGGGCCTAAAGTGGAGCTTTATGCCCCGCAGCCTGCCGGGTGATAAGTACATTGTCTGTAACACCGATGAAGGCGAACCGGGTACGTTCAAGGATCGCGACATCATGCGTTATGACCCGCACTCGGTCATCGAAGGTATGATCATTGGCGGTTATGCGATTGGCGCAACGCGTGGTTACAACTATATCCATGGCGAAATTTACGAGTTGTATGAGCGCTTCGAAGAAGCTCTGGCCGAAGCACGTGCCGCCGGCTTCCTCGGCAAAAACATTCTGGGCAGCGACTTCAGCTTTGATCTGTTTGCGCACCATGGCTATGGCGCCTACATCTGCGGTGAAGAAACTGCGCTGCTGGAATCCATTGAAGGCAAAAAGGGTCAACCGCGTTTCAAGCCGCCGTTCCCGGCTTCGTTTGGTCTCTACGGCAAGCCGACCACCATCAACAACACCGAGACATTCGCCTCGGTCCCGTTCATTATCCGTTTGGGCGCCGAGAACTTCCTCAACGCCGGTAAGGAAAACAACGGTGGCACCAAGCTGTTCTCGGTCTCCGGTCACGTTGAGCGTCCGGGTAACTATGAAATCCCATTGGGTACCCCGTTCTCGACACTGCTGGAAATGGCCGGCGGTATGCGTGGCGGGCGAAAGCTGAAAGCCGTGATTCCGGGTGGTTCGTCGGCACCAGTGTTGCCTGGTGACATCATGATGCAGTGTACGATGGACTACGATTCGATCTCGAAAGCCGGCTCGATGCTGGGTTCGGGCGCCGTCATCGTGATGGACGAAACAGTCTGTATGGTGCGCGCGCTAGAGCGTCTGTCGTTCTTCTATCACGAAGAATCGTGTGGCCAGTGCACGCCGTGCCGCGAAGGCACCAACTGGCTCTATCAGATTGTTAGTCGTATCGAGCACGGCGAAGGCCGTCAGGAGGATCTGGATATGCTCGATTCGATCTGTGCCAACATCTGTGGCCGCACGATATGCGCACTGGGTGATGCTGCGGCATTTCCGGTCATGAGTTTCCTCAAGCATTTCCGTTCGGAGTTCGAGCACCACATCAAGCACAAGACCTGTCTGGTGCCGGATGCAGTGCAGCGCTCCGGCAGTGCTTTCCATCGTCACCCGAACGCCGCCTGACTGGGCGTCACGCTTCATTCACAGATCTGATTTCGCGAGTCGCACATGCTAGAAATTGAAATCGATGGCAAAAAGGCGCAGGTAGCCGACGGTTCTACCGTCATGGACGCAGCCAGCCAGCTGGGTATCTACATCCCGCATTTCTGCTATCACAAGAAATTGTCGATCGCTGCCAACTGCCGGATGTGTCTGGTGCAGGTCGAGAAAGCACCGAAGCCGTTGCCGGCTTGTGCAACGCCCGTGACGAATGGCATGAAAGTGTTCACGCACTCTGAGCTGGCTGTTAAAGCTCAAAAGGGCGTGATGGAGTTTCTACTGATCAACCATCCGCTGGACTGCCCGATTTGCGATCAGGGCGGTGAATGTCAGCTGCAGGATCTGGCCGTCGGTTATGGTCAGCCGGCCTCCCGCTTTACGGAAGAAAAGCACGTCGTCTTCCACAAGAATGTCGGGCCGCTGATCTCGATGGAAGAGATGAGCCGTTGTATTCATTGCACCCGTTGCGTCCGTTTTGGCCAGGAAGTGGCTGGCGTGATGGAACTGGGCATGATCAACCGCAATGTCCACTCGGAAATCACCACGTTTGTTGGCCAGACCGTTGATTCCGAACTCTCCGGCAACATGATTGACATCTGCCCAGTGGGTGCGCTCACCTCCAAGCCGTTCCGTTACTCGGCGCGAACTTGGGAATTGCAGCGCCGCAAGTCGGTATCACCGCATGACTCGACAGGGGCCAACCTCACCGTTCAAGTGAAGGGCGATGTCGTTAAGCGCGTGCTCCCGTTCGACAACGAAGAGATCAACGAATGCTGGATCTCCGACAAGGAGCGTTTCTCGTACGAAGCCTTGAATGGCAGCGAGCGTTTGCTTAAGCCGATGCTGAAGCAGGGTGGTCAATGGCAGGAAGTGGAGTGGAACGTGGCGCTCGATTATGTGGCGCATGGGCTTCGCACGATTGCCAAGGATCATGGCGGCGACCAGGTTGCTATGGCCGTGAGCCCGCATGCCACGCTCGAAGAGCTGTACCTGGGCGGCCGCATCATGCGCAGCCTGGGTTCGGACAACATTGATTTCCGTCTGCGTCAGCAGGATTTCCGCGCCGATGCGCAACGCCCTGGCGCTGCTCCGTGGTTGGGTCTGCCGCTGGTCGAACTCAGCAATGTCGATGCAGCACTGATCGTTGGTGGCTTCTTACGCAAGGACTCGCCGCTGGTCGCCCAACGTCTGCGTCAGGCTGCACGCAGTGGTGCCGAAGTGTATTCGGTGAACGTGAGTAGCGACGATTCGCTGATCAAACACGCGGGTCTTATCTATACCCCACCGGGTCAATTGGTCACTGCGCTGGCAGGCGTGGTTCGTGCCGCTGCCGAAATCAAGGGTGTTCAGCCTTCGGCGTTGGCCGCTTCGGGTAACGCTGGCGAGATGGAGCGCAAGATTGCGACATCGCTAATCGGCGATGAGCATAGCGGCCCCCGCGCAATCCTGCTGGGTAACCTGGCGCAACAGCATGTGGATTATTCGCTGCTCGAACAGCTCGCCGGCGAACTGGCGCTTATCACCGGCGCTTCTGCCGGGTCGGTCGGCGAAGCCGCCAACTCGGTGGGCGGTTATGTTGCCAAGGCATGCCCACAGCAGGGCGGTCGTGACGCCTCTCGCATGTTCGAAGAACCGCGCAAGGCCTATGTGCTATTCGGTTGTGAACCGTCACTTGACGTCGCGAACCCGGCACAGGCGCTGCGCGCCCTCAATGCTGCCGAGATGGTTGTCCAGTTCAGCGCGTTTAAGGATGCCGATGCACTGGCGTACGCCGATGTGCTGCTGCCCTTGTCGCCTTATACCGAAACTTCCGGAACCTTCGTGAACACCGAAGGTCGAGCTCAATCCTTCGTCGGCGTGGTGCGCCCGGCTGGCGAATCGCGTCCGGGTTGGAAGCTCCTGCGTGTTCTGGGTAATTTGCTCAACGTCGAGCGTTGCGATTACCAGAGCAGTGAAGACATTCGTAACGAGATCCTCTCAGGTGGGCATACGCTACCTGATGGTTCGCTGGCAGCGAGGATTGCTGTTACGGCAACATCACCAACGACATTGCAGGGAAGTGGTCTGCAGCGTATTGCTGACGTGCCAATCTATTTTGCCGATGCACTGGCGCGTCGTGCCCCTGCGTTGCAGAAAACCCGCGATGCGCAGGCACCAGCGGCGCGTATGAATGCCAAGACAATGGCCGGTGTTGGCGCTGCTGATGGCCGTTCGGTGCGCGTTAAGGGGAGCGAGGGTTCAGCCGTTCTGAATGCGGTACTCGACAACACCGTGCCGGATAGTTGCGTGCGGATCGCCGCCGCGCATCCGTCGACGGCAAACCTGGGTGCCTTGAATGACATGATCGTTGTGGAGTGTGTCTGATGGATGCCCTGATTCAAGCAGGTCAAAATCTCTTCGGGGCAGGCTGGCCGGCTGTCTGGTCACTGGTGAAGATCGTTGCGATTGTTGCCCCGCTGTTGTTGGCTGTGGCCTATCTGACTTACTTCGAACGTAAGGTCATTGGTTATATGCAGGTGCGAATTGGCCCGAACCGGGTTGGTCCGTTTGGCCTGTTGCAGCCAATTGCCGATGGGCTGAAGCTGCTGCTGAAGGAAAGTATTGTTCCAACCGTGGCCAGCAAGGGTCTGTTTCTGTTGGCGCCGGTGTTGTCGATCGCGCCGGCACTGGTTGCTTGGGCAGTGATCCCGTTCGCCGACGGCATGGTGCTGGCGGATATTGATGCCGGTCTGCTGTTCGTTCTTGCCCTGTCATCGGTGGGCATCTATGGCGTGATTCTGGCAGGCTGGGCGTCGAACTCCAAGTATGCATTCCTCGGTGCCATGCGTTGCGCTGCGCAGATGGTGTCCTATGAAATCGCCATGGGTTTTGCGCTGGTCTGTGTGCTGATGGTGTCGCAAAGCCTCAATTTGTCCGATATCGTGAATGGCCAGGCCAAGGGTCTGTTCGCCGATTATGGCGTCAGCATCTTGTCGTGGAACTGGATCCCGCTGTTCCCGATGTTCCTGGTCTACTTCATCTCGGGTGTGGCTGAAACCAACCGTGCGCCATTCGATGTGGCCGAGGGCGAATCGGAAATCGTCGCGGGTTTCCATGTGGACTATTCGGGCATGGCCTTCGCACTGTTTTTCCTGGCTGAATACGCCAACATGATCCTGATTGCTTTCCTGACCGCGATCATGTTCCTCGGTGGCTGGCTGTCGCCGGTGGGGTTCCTGCCGGATGGTTTCTTCTGGCTGGCGTTGAAAGCCTCGGCCTTGTTGTTCCTCTTCCTGTGGTTCCGCGCGACGTTTCCGCGTTACCGCTATGACCAGATCATGCGTCTGGGCTGGAAGGTGTTCATTCCCCTGACAATCGTCTGGCTGGTCGTCGTTGGCGTCTGGCTGATCTCCCCGCTGAATATCTGGAACTAAGATCATGGGTGCCATTAGCGAATTCGTCACCAAGAGTAAGCAGGTCGTTAACAGCCTGTTCCTCAAAGAGCTCTGCAAGGGTCTAAGTGTGACCGGTTGGTACTTCTTCCAGCCGAAGATCACGGTTCAGTATCCGGAAGAAAAGACACCGCAAAGCCGCCGTTTTAGGGGTCTGCATGCGTTGCGCCGCTATCCAAACGGCGAAGAGCGTTGCATTGCCTGCAAACTGTGTGAAGCGGTGTGCCCGGCACTGGCCATCACCATCGAGTCAGATCAGCGCGACGACGGCAGCCGCCGCACAACCCGCTACGACATCGATCTGACCAAGTGTATTTTCTGTGGTTTCTGTGAAGAGGCCTGCCCGGTGGACGCCATCGTCGAAACCCGTGTGTTCGAGTATCACGGTGAGGCGCGCGGTGATCTGTACTACACCAAGCCCATGCTGCTGGCCAACGGCGATCGCTATGAAACACAGATCGCTGCTGACCGTGCCGGCGATGCGAAATTCCGCTAAGGATTGCAGATGGAATTCAAACTGATCCTCTTTTACGTGCTTTCCGCCATTCTGGTGGGCTCGAGCCTGGCCGTGATTACGGCACGTAACCCGGTCGTCGCCGCGATGTTCCTGGTGCTGAGTTTTTTCACCGCCGGTGCTATCTGGCTGATCGCGCAGGCCGAGTTCCTGGCGATTGTGCTGATCCTGGTATATGTGGGTGCTGTGATGGTGCTGTTCCTGTTCGTGGTCATGATGCTTGATATCAACTTCGACCGGTTACGCCAAGGTTTCTGGAGTTATCTACCGTTGGGTTCGCTGATCGGCATCCTGATGATTCTGGAAATGACGATCGTGCTTGGTGGTCAGTACTTTCAGGTCTTCGATACACCGCTGCCGCCGGAGCTGGCGGATTCGTCGAACACCAAGGATCTGGGCCTGTTGCTCTACACCGAATACACCTATCCGGATCAGATCGCTGCTTCCATACTCTTGGTCGCCATTATCGCCGCCGTCGTGTTGACCTATCGTGGCCGTAAGGACAGCAAGAAGCAGGACATCAGTGATCAGGTCGCCGTCAAGGCTGCGGATCGTCTGCGTATTGTGAAGATGGATGCTGTGAAACCTCAACCTGCTGTGACCGAGACTTCCGCAACGGAAGCCGGCAACGGCGCCGCCCAGTAACCCCAGCCGAGTTCGATCCGGAGACTGCCTTGCTGACCCTCTCACATTTCCTCGTCCTGGCCGCTGTTCTGTTCGGCATCAGCGTGATCGGTCTCTTCCTGAACCGGAAGAACCTGATCATCCTTCTGATGGCCATCGAACTGATGTTGCTGGCAGTGAACACCAACTTTATCGCCTTCTCCCATTTCCTGCAGGATCTGAACGGGCAGGTGTTCGTGTTCTTTATTCTGGCTGTGGCTGCCGCTGAATCGGCAATTGGCCTGGCTATCCTGGTTGTACTGTTCCGTAATCTGTCCACGATCCATGTGGATGATCTTGACCGCATGAAGGGCTAAGCAGGAAACGTCTCATGGACATGAAAACCCTTTACCTCACCGTTCCTCTGGCGCCGCTCGTAGGTGCCGCTCTGTCTGGTCTGTTCTGCCGGGTGATCCCGCGTTGGTTCGCGGCAGGCGTGACCATCCTTGGGGTGGCCGTATCACTGGTTGCATCGCTGCTGGTCCTGCAGGATGTCCTGGCCGGTCATACCTTCAACGGCAATCTGTATACCTGGGCGACCAGCGGAGATTTCAAGTTCCACGTCGGCTTCCAGATCGATAGCCTCACTGCCATGATGATGTGCGTCGTCACCTCGGTGTCGTTGCTCGTGCATATCTACACCATTGGCTATATGGCTGAAGATGATGGTTTCCGCCGTTTCTTCTCGTACATCAGCCTGTTTACTTTCTCGATGCTGATGCTCGTGATGAGTAACAACTTCATGCAGCTGTTCTTTGGCTGGGAAGCAGTCGGTCTGGTCTCGTACCTGCTGATCGGTTTCTACATGAACCGGGATACGGCCATCTTCGCCAACCTCAAGGCATTCTTGGTCAACCGTGTGGGTGATTTTGGTTTCATTCTGGGCATTGGCCTGATTCTGGCCTACTTCGGCACACTGGATTATGCCGAGGTCTTCAAGGCTGCACCGACGCTGGCTGACAAGACCGTCAACTTGTGGGGTGATGCGCAATGGTCGCTGATGACCGCCACCTGTATCTGTCTGTTTATAGGCGCCATGGGCAAGTCGGCGCAGGTGCCGCTGCATGTCTGGCTGCCCGATTCGATGGAAGGCCCGACGCCGATCTCGGCGCTGATCCATGCCGCCACCATGGTCACGGCGGGTATTTTCATGGTGGCCCGTTGTTCGCCGCTGTTTAATCTGTCGCCGACCGCATTGTCATTTGTGCTCATCATCGGTGCGACCGGTGCGTTGTTCATGGGCTTCCTTGGCATGATCCAGAATGACATCAAGCGGATCGTCGCCTACTCGACCCTGTCTCAGCTGGGCTACATGACGGTCGCACTGGGTGTTGCTGCCTATCCCATCGCCATTTTCCACCTGATGACGCACGCTTTCTTCAAGGCGCTGCTGTTCCTCGGCGCTGGTTCGGTCATTATTGGCATGCATCACGATCAGGACATCCGCAATATGGGTGGTCTTTGGAAGTACATGCCGATCACCTGGATCACCACGCTCATCGGCTCGTTTTCGTTGATCGCTTTCCCGTTCTTCTCGGGTTTCTACTCGAAAGACTCGATCATTGAAGCAGTGCATCTGTCGAATATCACCGGTCACGGTTATGCGCTATTTGCGGTCACGGCCAGTGTTTTCGTCACCACGTTCTACACCATGCGCTCTTACTTCATCGTCTTCCACGGCCCCGAGCGCTGGAATGACGCGGAACATGTTGCTGCTGCTCAGGCGCACGCGCATGGTCATGATGACCATCACGGCCACGACGAGCACGGTGAACACGATGATCATGGTCACCACCATGGCCTGCAGCCGGGTGACAAGCCGCACGAGTCACCATGGGTGGTCACGTTGCCTCTGGTACTGCTGGCGATCCCATCGGTACTGATCGGTTATTACACGATTGATCCGATGCTCTACGGATCATTCTTTGACGGTGTCATTTACGTCAGCAAGTCGATTCCGGTCATGGCCGACATGAAAGAAGAGTTCCATGGCCCGATCGCCATGGCATTGCACGCGGTCAGTACGCTGCCGTTCTGGCTCATGGTTGCTGGCCTAGTCGTGACCTACTACTTCTACATGGTGAAGCCGTCGATTCCCGCAGCGCTTCAGAAACGTTTCCATGGCCTCTATACACTCATGGATAACAAGTATTACTTTGATGCGTTCAATATGGCGGTCTTTGCTGGCGGCGCCCGAAAGATCGGTGGTTTCCTCAACCGATTTGGTGAAGCGACACTGATTGACGGCTTCTTCGTCAATGGTTCGGCCAAGCTGGTCGGTGTGGTGGCCGGTATCGTCCGCCATTTCCAGACCGGTTATCTGTACCAGTATGCCTTCACTATGATTATCGGCGTTTTTGCGCTGCTGACGCTGTGGTTTTTTACGACCTGATTCGATTACTTAACAATTAACCTGCGCGCCTGTTTTTTTGGAAATGACTATGTCTGGTTACCCGCTACTCTCGCTTGCCATCTGGGTCCCAATCGTGGCCGGTCTGCTGATTCTGGCAGTCGGTCGTGATAACAACGCCGGGTTGACGCGCGTTCTTGCCCTGATCGGCGCCGTGGCGGGGTTGGTTGTCACGTTTCCGCTCTACACCAAGTTTGATGCGCAGGCCACCGTGATGCAGTTCGTCGAACTGTCGCCCTGGATCCCGCGCTTTAACATCAACTATCACCTGGGCGTGGATGGCATTTCGATGCCGTTCATCATCTTGAACAGCTTTATCACGGTGATCGTCGTTCTGGCCGGTTGGCAGGTCATCCAGTACAAGCCAGCGCAGTACAATGCCGCCTTCCTGATCATGTCGGGGTTATTCAACGGCATTTTTTGTGCGCTGGACGGCATCCTCTTCTATGTCTTCTTCGAAGCCTCACTCATTCCGATGTACCTCATCATCGGCATCTGGGGTGGCCACAACCGTGTCTACGCGGCCATCAAGTTTTTCCTCTACACGCTACTGGGTTCACTGCTCTTCCTCATTGCGCAGCTGTACCTGTTCATCTATTCGGGCGGCAGCTTTTCGATTCTGGATTGGCACCAGATGCCAATTCCGATGGGCCCGCAGATCGCCATCTTTATGGCGTTCCTAGTCGCTTTTGCTGTCAAGGTACCGATGTGGCCAGTGCATACCTGGTTGCCGGATGCGCACCCGGAAGCGCCAACGGGTGGTTCGATTGTGCTGGCTGCCATCGCGCTGAAGTTGGGTGGTTACGCCTTCCTGCGTTTCACCCTGCCGATCGTGCCGGATGCCTCACATGAACTGGCCTGGTTGATGATCGCGTTGTCGTTGATTGCCGTGGTTTATATCGGTTTCGTTGCTCTGGTGCAGGCCGACATGAAACGTCTGGTCGCTTATTCGTCGATTGCGCACATGGGTTTTGTCACGTTGGGTTTCTTCATGTTCACGCCCCTGGCTGTTGAAGGTGCCATCGTTCAGATGATCTCGCACGGCTTCGTCGCCGGGGCGATGTTCTTCTGCATCGGCATTATCTATGATCGTATGCACACCCACCTGATCGCTGACTGCGGGGGCATCGTCTACAAGATGCCGGTGTATGCAGCATTCATGATGCTCTTTGCCATGGCAAACGCTGGTTTGCCGGCCACCTCAGGTTTCGTCGGTGAGTTCATGGTGATTCTGGGTGCCTTACAGGTGAACTTCTGGGTCGCTGCCATCTCGGCGACCACCATGATTGTCGGCGCCGCCTACACGCTGTGGATGTACAAGCGCGTGATCTTTGGACCCATTGCCAATCATCATGTGGCGGAACTGACAGATGTCAACAAGCGTGAGCTGGCCATTCTGATGCTCCTGGCTTTCTTTGTGCTTGCCATGGGGGTTTGGCCGGAACCAGTCACCCAGATCATGCACACCTCGGTTAACGATCTGCTGCGTCACGTGGCAATCAGCAAACTCCAGTAACGGAACCTGACGATATGAATCCCTACGTCCTCGATCTCATTACAGCCAGCCCTGAAGTGCTGGTGCTGCTGATGGGCTGTCTGATTCTCCTGTTCGACCTGTGCGTCAAGGATCCGAGTCGTACCGCAACATTTGTCTTGACCCAGCTGACCTTTATCGGCGCCGCTGTTTTGACCCTATTTACCAGCACGGGTGAAGTGGTCTATGCCTTTAACGGCCTGTATGTCGACGACCTCATGGGCGACCTGCTCAAACTGGTGCTCTATCTGACCGTGATTGTCACCCTGTTCTACGCACGACCCTATGTGTTGCAGCGGCCGGATCTCCGCCGCGGCGAGTTTTATCTGCTGGTGCTGTTCGCCACACTGGGTATGATGGTGATGATCTCGGCCAATCACTTGCTAACGATCTACCTCGGTATCGAGTTGCTGTCGCTATCGGTTTATGCGCTGGTGGCCATGAATCGCGATAGCGTAGCGTCAACCGAAGCTGCGATGAAGTATTTCGTACTGGGTGCGTTAGCCTCCGGCCTGTTGCTTTACGGAATGTCGATGGTCTATGGTGCTACCGGTACACTCACCATCCCGGAAATATCGGATGCGCTCGTATCGAACGCCTCGAACCCAACAGTGCTCATTTTTGGTCTGGTATTCCTGGTCTCAGGCATTGCCTTCAAGCTGGGCGTCGTCCCCTTCCATATGTGGGTACCCGATGTCTATCAGGGTTCGCCGACGGCCATCACGATGCTCATCGGTGGCGCGCCGAAGCTGGCTGCCTTCGCCATTACCATGCGCCTACTGGTATCCGGCCTCCTGTTGCTGGCGCCGGACTGGCAGGGCATGCTACTGATACTGGCGGTGCTGTCGCTGGCGATTGGTAACCTGGCGGCGATTCCTCAAACCAATATCAAGCGCATGCTGGCCTATTCGACGATTTCGCACATGGGTTTTGTGTTGCTGGGTATTGTGGTTGGCGTGGTCGGCGGTGATGCCCGCTTTGCACTGAATGCCTACAGTTCATCGATGTTCTATGTGGTTGCCTATGTCATGATGAGTGTCGCTGCCTTCGGCGTCATCATCCTGCTGTCACGTGCCGGCTTCGAGGCGGATCGAATCGACGATTTTAAAGGTCTTAACAAGCGAAGTCCCTGGTTTGCTGCGGTCATGATGATGATCATGTTCTCAATGGCCGGCGTACCATTCTTTGTCGGCTTCTTTGCCAAATTCTCGATCTTGCAGGCAGTGGTGGCGTCGGGGCAAATTGGCCTGGCTATCTATGCTGTGCTGATGTCGCTTATCGGCGCCTTCTATTATCTGCGTATCGTCAAAATCATGTATTTTGACGAACCCCTCGACGAGTCGCCGATTACCGCACCGACCGACCTGCGTGTCTTACTGTCCATCAATGGTGTGGCCATTGCGCTGTTTGGCCTGTTCCCGCAGACGATTATGTCGCTATGCGCGTTCTCGCTGCTCCGCTCCCTCTGATGCTGGCCTAAGGCCTAAGTCCACGCAACGTCTCAACGCCCCGGTCGTCGGGGCGTTTTTATTGGTACGAGGCTTTTATGACCCCCGAAAGAGATGACGATCTTCACCTGATTGAAACCTGTATCGAGAGCGAGCAGATCTGGCGTGGAAAATTGTTGGATGTGCGCCGTGATCGCGTGCGCCTGCCGGATGGCAGTGAGGGGGTACGCGAATACGTCAGCCATCCCGGAGCGGTCGTGATGATTCCCATCCTTGACGATGGCCGGCTGATTTTTGAACGTCAGTACCGCTATCCAGTGGGCCGTGTCATGCTCGAATTGCCTGCGGGCAAGATCGAACCCGATGAAGATACGCTGCTGACGGCGCAACGGGAATTGCGTGAGGAAACTGGGCATGAGGCCGCTATCTGGCGTCATCTCGGGACGATGCACCCTACGATTGGCTATGCCGATGAACGCATCGAGATTTATCTGGCCCAGCAACTCACGGCGCTTGAAAGCAATGCTCTGGATGAGGGGGAGTTTCTTGAAGTAGTATTTCTGACGCTTGATGAGGCGCTGGCAGAAGTTCGGGCAGGGTGTCTGACCGATGGCAAAACCCTATCGGCGCTGCTCTGGGCCGAGAAAGTAATTCGTGAGGGCTGGTAGCCAGTGGTACAACACTTGTTGCAATGCAGCTTGTCACACGGATTGTATTGCCGAGATGATGTGCCTATAGACCACTAAGGAGTGCCAACATGCCAAACCGTTCACTAGAGTCGATTGTTAGCCAGAGGCCACTGGTTGTTGCAAAGGCATCCATGAGTGTGCATGATGCCGCCGTTGCCATGCGTGACACGGGGGTCGGTTCGGTGGTGATACAAGAAAAAGGGAAGTTGGCAGGCATCTTCACCGAGCGTGACCTGCTCAATCGTGTCGTTGCGGCGGGGAGGGATCCCAGCAAAACTCTCTTGAGTGAGGTCATGACCACAGATGTGATGGGGTTGGAGGGTGATAAACCCCTGATGCATGCATTGCATCTGATGCATCAGCATGCGTTCCGACACGTCCCGGTTCTGAAGCAGGGTAAGCCGATAGGGATGGTATCAGCGCGCGATGCGCTCGGGATTGAGTGGCAACAATTCCAACGAGAAATCAAACTCGCCGATGACATCGCAGAGATTCTTGCCTAACAGGTTGTTAGCCCAAAGCAAAAGCGCCCCGCGGGGCGCTTTTGCTTTGTAAGGCTTGCTGTTGTAGTCATTAGTTGGGCATGACGATATTGACTTCCAACACCTCGTAGTTGCCTTTCTTTTCCATGGAAACCTTGATGTCATCGGCGTTGACGTGGACATATTTGGAAATGACCGCAACCAGTTCTTTTTGCATGGCGGGAAGGAAGTCGGCCGAGGGCTTGCCATCATCGATACGCTCGCGCGCAATGATCAGCTGCAGACGCTCCTTGGCCATGTTGGCCGACTTGGGCTTTGAACCGAAAATCAGTGAGAGCAGAGACATCGCTTAGCCTCCGAACAGACGCTTGAAGAGACCGGGCTTTTCGTAATCCACGAATCGTAGCGGTGCGTCTTCACCTAGAAAGCGGGCGATAACATCCCTGTATGCCTCTGCTACTTCGGATTGTTGGATATGAATAGCCGGGGTGCCCTGGTTCGAAGCGTGCAGCACCGACTCCGATTCCGGAATCACGCCAATGATGGGCACGCGCAGAATCTCCTGAACGTCCTTATAAGACAGCATTTCGCCATCTTCGACGCGCTTGGGTGAGTAGCGGGTGACCAGCAGATGCTCTTTCACGGGTTCGCCCCCGGCTTGGGCACGCTTCGATTTGGCTTGCAGGATACCCAGGATACGATCCGAGTCACGTACCGAGGAGACTTCCGGGTTAGTGACGATAATGGCTTCGTCAGCAAAGGTCAGCGCCATCACGGCACCGCGTTCGATGCCGGCCGGTGAGTCGCAGACGACATAATCAAAACCCATGTGCTCGAGATCCTTGAGGACTTTTTCGACCCCTTCTTCGGTGAGTGCATCCTTGTCGCGGGTTTGCGATGCCGGGAGCACGAACAGGTTCTCGCAATGCTTATCCTTGATGAGTGCCTGATTGAGCGTTGCTTCACCGGAAATCACGTTGACCAGGTCGTAGACCACCCGGCGCTCACAGCCCATGATCAGATCAAGATTGCGCAGACCCACATCGAAATCGATGACGGCTGTCTTGAAACCGCGCATGGCCAGACCGCTGGAAAACGAGGCGCTGGTCGTGGTCTTGCCGACGCCGCCCTTACCTGAAGTTACGACAATAATACGAGTCACGGCTACTCCCGGAGATAAAGATTTAATCTAGGCGAATTTTAGCCGATCTCGGCCTGTAGCAGGCCGATTTTCGCCGATTTTCTGGCGACTCAGGGAGCGTTCTAATCGACCCGAAGAATGTCGATTTCCAAGCGGGATTTCAGGCCTGTGTTCGATGAAACGACGGGTTCGGTGGCCAGCCGGACTTGTACGGGTTGGTTGGCCAACTTGGCAGGCACCCCCTCGTCAAAGGTGCGGTAGATGCCAGCGATGGAAACCAGCTCAGCAGCAAAGACCGTCGTCAGAATGCGTGCCTCAGCATTGCCGCGGGCGCCGGCGAGGGCGCGGCCGCGTAGCGGCGCATAAACGTGGATATTACCGTCAGCAATGACCTCAGCACCGGGGTTGACGGCCGCCAAAATGATCAGGTCGCCGCCGCGAGCATAGATCTGCTGGCCTGAACGCAATGGCCGGTCAATGATGAGATTGGCAGCGTTGTGAATTAGATCTTCGGCAGGCTGTTCCGTTGGAACAGGTTGAGATTTACGCAGGCCCGCGGGGATGTTGTCGCGTTCCGGATTTGGCATGACGGCGTCTGATTCAGCGTCAGCCTTTGCTGCGGGCGATGGCTTGCCCATTCGACCCGCGCTCAGCGTCAAAGTCGGTAAGCCTGCGGCCAGGGCGCTGGCAGCAAGTTCGCTATGCCCACGGGTGACGCCCAGCACCTTCAGCCCATGACTGGTGAGTAGATCGGTGATCACCTGCCAGTCGATGCGGTCGGGCCAGATAGCGAGCTGGCCAAGATCCAAGACTGCGAGGTCATTGTCAAAAAAGCCACCTTCACCAAAGAGTGCGCTGCTTGCCGTGGCCAGTGCCTGTGGATCCAGACTGCGCAGCGTGATAGCCAGAGCGGGGAGGGTGGTGCCCTTGAATTCGATCAGGGCGATCTCTGTGTCTTGCGTCATTGAATGGCTTTAAGCAGTAAAGAAACGTTCGGCAACACCGTCAGGCAGTGGCACGCCGGTGGTACGGGCACGCTTGAGCAGTGTCCAGTAGTAACGGTAGGCGGCGCGATCCTGCAGCTTGCCATTGTGGCGGATGGGGCCCCAGTCGGCATCGGCCGCCGCGCTGACGATTTCAGTGGCGTCCTGTACCTCGGAGAAATCCGGGCTCATGGCGTCCAGAATCGGGCGGATCTGCACGGGGTGGATGCTCCACATACGCAGATAGCCGAATTCCTGACGGGCACGATCGGCGTCACGCCGGATGTACTCGAGGTCGGCGAGTTCTGTCGTCACATTGTGCGATGGTACTTTGCCATGTCCCAGCGCAGCACTGGAGATTTCCAGCTTGGCTCGGCGCACCAGCGGGTGGTCAAACTGACCAGGGCTCTTCATCGCGCTGCCGGGAATCGCACCGAAATGACCGGAGACAAAATCCATCAGGCCAAAGTCCAGCGATTCAATGCCATCCAGCGCGGCAATATCCCAGACCTCGTGCAGGGCGCCATGGGTTTCGATGAGCACATGCGCCGGAATGGGATTCTTGATACTGTGACGTTGCTCAGTGACGCGCAGCGCTTTTAAAAAAACGCGCACATCGTCGATGCCACGGGGCTTGGGGAGTGTAATGAAGGGCAAGCGGTTGCCAGCGCCGCCGACCAGAATTTCCAGATCGTCTTGCCAGTGGTCGTGGGTGACATCGTGAATCCGTGCGCCAACTCGGCCGAACTGATTGTCGCTCGAGTTAATCATGGCCACGCACAGCTCGGCATGTGCCTTTTCGTTGCCGGCGGCGGCACCATCTTCGCAATCGCAGGTAATGTCCATGGCCAGCGGGCCATATTCGGCCGCGATCTCGGCCTGGATTGCCATGGCTTTTTTCATCAGTTTCTCAGAGCCGCAGTAGTGGTCAACAGCGGGCAGCACTGGAAACGGCTTCTCGCCGGGGAAAAGCACCTCGTCAGGCGTCAAAGCGGGGGGGGTTACAGCGTGCGTCATGATGTCATTGTCTAAGTCAGCGTAAAGCGAAAGGATAATGCAAAAGGGCCACGCAAGCGTGACCCTTTTGAGCCGAAGCAGCCTAAAGACCGATTACAGCATTGACGCGACGGCTTCCTTCTCGTCGGTCAGTTCCTTCAGGGTGGCAGCGATCTTACCCTTCGAGTATTCGTCGATTTCCAGGCCCTTGATCAGGGTGAATTTGCCACCCTTGCACTCGCACGGGAAGCCGAAGACGATGCCTTCCGGAATGCCATAACCATTGTCGGCTGGTGCCGGGATACCCATGGTCACCCATTCATCCGAACCCAGGTGCCAGTCACGGATGTGGTCGATGGCAGCGTTGGCAGCCGAAGCAGCTGACGACAGGCCACGCGCATCGATAATGGCGGCGCCGCGCTTACCAACGGTCGGCAGAAATACGTCATTGTTCCAGACGGCATCATTGACCAGTGCCTTGACGCTGTCGCCGTTCGACGTACAGAAGCGGTAGTCGGCATACATCGTCGGCGAGTGGTTGCCCCACACAACCAGCTTTTTCAGTGATGAGACCGGGCGACCGGTCTTCTGGGCCAGCTGGGTCAGCGCGCGGTTGTGGTCCAGGCGCAGCATGCCGTGATAGTTGTTCGGATTGGTGCGGCCAACCTTCTTGGCGGCAGCAGCAGCGATCAGAGCGTTGGTGTTGCAGGGATTGCCCACGACCAGTACTTTGACATCTTCCTTGGCATTCTTGGCAATGGCTTCGCCCTGAACCGTAAAGATGGCGCCGTTGGCTTGCAGCAGATCGGCACGTTCCATGCCCGGGCCGCGCGGACGAGCACCAACCAGCAGGCAGACGTCGGCGTCTTTGAACGCAACGTTCGGGTCATCGGTCGCGATCATGCCTTGCAGCAGTGGGAAGGCACAATCGTCCAACTCCATCATCACGCCTTGCACGGCCTTCTGGGCTTGCGGCAGATCCAGCAGCTGAAGAATGACAGGCTGATCTTTGCCGAGCATTTCGCCGGAAGCAATACGGAACAGCAGGCTATAACCGATCTGACCAGCGGCGCCGGTGACGGCGACGCGCATAGGCGCTTTGGACATGGATGACTCCTCGAAATTTTTTGAAGTGTGGATGAAACTCTTTGATGGTATTAGTGAGGCAGATCGCTGTCAATGCGCTGTGCGTCATTGCCAAGCTTGGGGGTGTCGAACAGGATGCGCCAAAGTGTGATGAAATACGGGCATGCCTTCTCGTGCCACCGTCCCCGCTTTTCGTCCGCTTTATCGTCAGATTCAGGATCTCATCGTTCAGGCGCTGGCTGACCGTGAATGGTTGCCGGGTGAAATGATTCCCAGTGAAATGGATCTGGCCGCCCGCTTCGAAGTCAGCCAGGGTACGGTGCGGCGTGCGATTGACGAGCTGGCCGCCGAGCATCTGTTAGTGCGCCGGCAGGGGAAGGGGACCTACGTGGCGACCCATGCGGATCCACGCGCCTTTTTCCGATTTTTAAGGTTGATTCCGGATGACGGTTCCGTGCCGCGTTCGCGCAGCGAACCATTAGAGTGTCAGAGTCTGCGCGCCGGGCAGGAAGTGGCCAAAGCGTTGGCCATCAACCACGGTGACCCCGTATTGCAATTACGCCGGATTCTGCGTTTTGACGGAGAGCCGGTCGTGGTCGATGAAATCTACCTGCCGGCAGACCTGTTTCCCAATCTGACGCTAGATCAGCTGCGTGCCTCGGATCGCTCTTTGTACACGTTGTTTGAGTCTTTATTCGGTGTGCGCATGGTGCGCGCAGAAGAGAAGATCCGCGCAGTAGCCGCTGACGCGGTGGCGGCACAGGTGTTAGGCATTGAACCCGGCACGCCCTTGCTCAGTGTTGAGCGAACGGCGTATACCTACGGCAATCGTCCGGCCGAATGGCGTCGCGGGCTCTACGCCACCGCGAATCATCATTATTTCAATGAGTTGGGTTAAGCGCTGCTGCGTGCCTTCAACGCCTTATGCCGCTCGTGTTGCGCTGCGGCATGAACGACATAAAAAAAACCTCGCAAAAAGCGGGTGTAGGGGGATTCCAAGCGGAGAGGCTTCCGCTACAATCCCAAGTTCCGGGTTGTCTCGATACAAGGAAAACACATGACAGAGTTAGCCATGAAGAAGAAGCAGCGTCCTAAAAATCTGGACCTGTCTACGATCCGCCTGCCCCTACCTGGCAAGGTTTCCATCCTGCACCGTATCAGTGGCGTTGGCCTGTTTCTCTGCCTGCCGTTGATTCTGGCGCTTTTTCAGTGGAGCCTGACCGACGGTGGCTTTGAATGCGTTCAAGCCGTGGTGGCCAATCCGATCGGCAAGCTGGTGTTGCTGGGTCTGATCTGGGCCTACCTGCATCATTTCTGTGCCGGTATCCGTTTTCTGCTGCTCGACTGGCATATTGGTATCGACCTGCCTTCGGCCCGCAAGTCTGCCGCGCTGGTGCTGATTGTTAGCCTGACGCTGACCGTGATCATTGGGGGGACACTGCTGTGGTAATGAAACGTAACGTTGTCGGGGCCCACTACGGCCTCACTACCTGGATTGCCCAGCGCGCGACTGCGGTGCTGATGGCGATCTACACCGTCATCTTTCTGGTCGCCGTGCTGGTGGTTCAGCCGGGCACTGCCGACGCCTGGCGCGGTATCTTCGCCAATGGCTTCATGAAGTTCGTGACCTTCCTCTTCTTCCTGAGCCTCTTCTACCACGCATGGATCGGTATCCGTGACCTGTGGATGGACTACATCAAGCCGACCGGCGTTCGCCTGTCGCTGCATGTCCTGACCATCGCTGTTCTGATCGGTTATGCCGGTTGGGCCAGCAAGATTCTATGGAGCCTGTAAAGATGAGCATCCCCGTTCATAAGTATGATGTTGTAATCGTTGGTGCTGGTGGCTCCGGTTTGCGCGCTGCCCTGCAGGTGGCTGAAGCGGGTCTGAAAACTGCCGTTCTCAGTAAGGTGTTTCCGACCCGTTCGCACACCGTCGCCGCACAGGGTGGTGTCGCCGCCCCGCTCGGTAACGTGAACGAAGACCACTGGATGTGGCACATGTACGACACCGTCAAGGGTTCGGACTGGCTGGGCGACCAGGACGCCATCGAATTCATGGTGCGTAAGGCCACCGAGTGCGTTGTCGAACTCGAGCACTACGGCATGCCCTTTGACCGTCTGGATAACGGCAAGATTTACCAACGTCCATTTGGCGGTCACTCGCAGAACTTTGGTGAAAAGCCGGTCAACCGTTCGTGCGCTGCTGCCGACCGGACTGGCCACGCCATGCTGCACGCCATGTATCAACGTAACGTTCGTGCCAATACCCAGTTCTTCGTCGAATGGATGGCGCTGGATCTGATTCGTGACGACTCGGGTGCCGTGGTTGGCGTCACCGCGTTGGACATGGAAACCGGTGAGATCTCGATTTTCCACGCCCGTGCGGTGATCTTCGCGACGGGTGGTGCTGGTCGGATTTATGCCTCGTCGACCAATGCCTTCATCAATACGGGCGATGGGATGGGTATGGCGGTGCGTGCCGGCATCCCCCTGGAAGATATGGAGTTCTGGCAATTCCACCCGACCGGTGTGGCCGGTGCCGGTGTGCTGATTACCGAAGGTGTGCGCGGTGAGGGCGGTATTCTCCGTAACTGCGACGGCGAGCGTTTTATGGAACGTTATGCGCCAAACCTGAAGGATCTGGCGTCGCGCGATATCGTGTCTCGTGCCATGGCGACCGAAATCAAGGAAGGCCGTGGTTGCGGTCCGAACAAGGACTATGTCCTGCTTGATATCACGCACTTGCAACCCGAGACCATCATGAAACGTCTGCCGGGTATCCGCGAAATCGCCATTGAGTTTGCCGGTGTCGATCCGATCAAAAAACCGATCCCGGTCGTGCCAACCTGTCACTATCAGATGGGTGGTATTCCGACCAACTATCGTGGCGAAGTGGTGGTCCCGCAAAATGGTGAGCCCAGCGTCCCGGTGCAAGGCTTCTATGCGGCCGGCGAGTGTGCCTGTGCCTCCGTGCACGGCGCCAACCGCCTGGGCACCAACTCGCTGCTTGACCTGTTGGTTTTCGGCAAGTCGGCTGGTGAGTCGGTGGTGGAAGCGATCAAGGATGGCAAGCTGCCAATGCGTCCGTTGCCGGAGCACGCTGCAGATAGCTCGCTGGCGCGTGTCAACCGTATCGACTCCGCCAGTTCGGGCGAAAGCATGCACGAAGTTCGCGCCGCCATGCAGCGCGTGATGCAGGCTCATGCCGGTGTGTTCCGCTTCGGTGAAGACATGAAGAAGGGCGTCAAGGAAATTCTGGAAGTCGCCGAGCGCGTCAAGAACGTGGCGACCAAGGACAAGTCCAAGGTCTTCAACATGGCGCGCGTCGAAGCGCTGGAGCTCGAAAACCTGATCGAGGTTGCCAAGGCCACCATGATTTCGGCAGAAAACCGCAAGGAATCGCGTGGTGCGCATGTGCGTGACGATGCGCCGGACACCCCGGAACATCCGAACGGCCGTGACGATGCCAACTGGCTCAAGCACACCCTATGGTTTGGCAGTGATAACCACATCGAATACAAGCCTGTGCAACTGAAGCCGCTGACCGCACCGTCGGTCGAGCTGAAGACGCGTACTTATTAATTCCGGAGGATAGAGACATGACTATGCGTACTGTGCATTTCAAGGTGTACCGCTACGATCCGGACAAGGATGATGCGCCGTACATGCAGGACATCTCGGTGGATCTCGAAGCTAGCGACAAAAAGCTGCTCGATGCCCTCGTCAAGCTGAAGGCCAAGGACGATCTGATTTCGTTCCGTCGTTCGTGCCGAGAAGGCGTGTGTGGTTCAGACGCCATGAACATCAACGGCAAGAATGGTCTGGCCTGTCTGACTGACGTTGACAGCCTGAAGCAGCCGATCGTTCTGCGTCCGCTGCCAGGTCTGCCCGTCATTCGCGATCTGATTGTCGACATGACGCAGTTCTTCAAGCAGTACCACTCGATCAAGCCGTACCTGATCAATAACGATCCGGCACCGGAGCGTGAACGTTTGCAATCGCCGGAAGATCGTGAAGAACTGAATGGTCTGTACGAGTGCATCCTGTGTGCCTGTTGCTCGACCTCTTGCCCGTCGTTCTGGTGGAACCCGGATAAGTTCGTCGGTCCGGCCGGTCTGCTGGCGGCGTATCGCTTTATCGCTGACACGCGCGATCAGGCGACCAACGAGCGTCTGGATAACCTGGATGACCCGTATCGCCTGTTCCGCTGTCACACCATCATGAACTGCGTTGATGTCTGTCCGAAGGGTTTGAACCCGACGAAGGCCATCGGCAAGATCAAGGACATGATGGTGCGTCGCGCCGTCTAAGCGCGACCGTCATCAATCTGGAATCGGCCGGGGATGGAACAGCACGAGCTCAACAAGCTGCGTTGGCACTGTACGCGCCGCGCACTGCTCGAACTGGATATCACCCTCGGCCGTTTTCTGGATAACGGTTTTAACAACCTCAACGAAACGCAGGTCAAAACCTTCATTGATCTGGTGGCCATGGAAGACCATGACCTCTGGGCGCTGATCAGCGGTAAGGTCGAAGCGACCGACCCGCTGGAGTCGGAAGTGATCGTTGCGATTCGTAAGCACTGAGTAAGTCTGGCCGGTTACGTTCGACATATTCGTCGGGCAGTTTGCCTGCAAGAAATTACACGCTGTACCGACCATCTAGCATTTTCGTCAAACACCTCATTTTTTGGGAAGAAGCAAATGAGCGAACGTAAAGCCACACTCCAGATTACAGGTCAGGAAGCCGTTGATTTTCCAATCATGGTCGGTACGCATGGGCAGGATGTGATTGACATCCGTTCCCTGGGCGGCAAGACAGGTCTGTTTACCTACGATTCGGGTTTCCTGTCGACGGCCAGCTGCCAGTCGAAGGTGACCTTTATCGATGGTGATATCGGCGAGCTGCTGTATCGCGGTTACCCGATCGAGCAGTTAGCCGAACAGTGTAACTTCATGGAAGTTGCCTATCTGTTGAAGAACGGCGAGCTGCCGAACAAGACACAAAAAGAAGCTTTCGAGAACGATATCAAGCTGCACACCATGGTGCACGACCAGATCAGCCGCTTCTACAACGGCTTCCGTCGTGATGCCCACCCGATGGCCATCATGGTTGGCGTGGTTGGTGCTCTGTCGGCTTTCTACCACCACGGCGAAGACTATTCAAAGCCGGAAGTGCGCAGTGTCGCCTTTAACCGTATCGTCGCCAAAATGCCGACGATCGTCGCCATGGCCTACAAGTACTCGATCGGTCAGCCGTTCATGTACCCGCGTAACGACCTCGGCTACACCGCTAACTTCATGCAAATGATGTTTGGTACCCCGTGCGAAGAGTACAAACCGAACCCGGTGCTGGTGCGTGCCCTGGACATCATCTTCACGCTGCACGCCGATCATGAGCAGAATGCATCGACCTCGACCGTCCGTCTGGCCGGTTCGTCGGGTGCCAACCCGTTTGCCACCATGGCGGCCGGTATCGCCTGCCTGTGGGGCCCGGCTCACGGTGGTGCCAACGAAGCCTGTCTGAACATGCTAGAGCAAATCGGCGACGTATCACGCGTCCCGGAATACATCGCCCGCGCTAAGGACAAGAACGACAGCTTTAAGCTCATGGGCTTTGGTCACCGCGTCTACAAGAACTTCGACCCGCGCGCCAAGCTGATGCGCAAGGTCTGCTATGACGTGCTGAAAGAGCTGGGTCTGGAAAACGACCGTCTGTTCAAGCTTGCCATGGAACTGGAAAAGATCGCGCTGGAAGATCCGTACTTCGTCGAAAAGAAGCTCTATCCGAACGTCGACTTCTACTCGGGCATCGTTCAGAAGGCGCTGGGTATCCCGACCGACATGTTTACCTGTATCTTCGCCCTGGCACGTACGGTGGGCTGGATGACGCAATGGGAAGAGATGATCACCGATCCGGAATACAAGATCGGCCGTCCGCGTCAGCTGTACACAGGCGCCGCCCGTCGCGATGTCAAGCCGCTCGAAAAGCGTGGCTGATCACCGATAAGGATGTGCACTCCGGAGGGGGGCGGCCTGGCCGCCCTTTTCCACAACCAGGGGCATGTGCAGTTGCAACACTGCCCGGGGCAGTTTCATAAGTTGCTTAGCCGACATACTAGGGGACGGGAATCGCAGATTCCCAAACACACATAACGATCAACCGAATACGGTGACCAAGATGATGAAGGAACAATTCGAGAATTCTTACCTGTTCGGCGGTAACGCGCCGTTCGTGGAAGAGCTGTATGAAGCCTGGTTGGAAAACGCTGCGGATGTACCTGAGTCCTGGCAGCGTTATTTCGAAGATCTGGCGCGCCAGCCTGGCGCAGCCCCCCGCGATGTGGCGCATGCCCCGGTGATCGCGGCGTTTGAAGCCGCGGGCCGCAACGGGGGTTTCCGTCCGACGGCCTCGGCTTCGGGTGGTGACGTACAGAAGAACCTCGCCGTTGAAAACCTCATCAATGCCTATCGCTTTAACGGTCACGAGCGCGCTGAACTCGATCCGCTCAAGCGTGATCTGCGTCCGCCGGTGGCTGATCTGGATCCTAAGACTTATGGTCTGACCGATGCCGATATGTCGCGTAGCTTTGACACGGGTGACTTCAAAGTCGGCTCCGGTCAAACGGCGCCGCTCAATCAGATTATTGATGCCCTGAAGCAGACGTATTGCCATCATATCGGCGTTGAGTACATGTACATGACCTCGACGGTCGAAAAGAAGTGGCTTCAGGCGCGACTCGAGCCAAATCGTGGCCAGGCGGCTTATTCGGCAGAAGAGAAGAAGCGTTTCCTGGAGCGCCTCACCGCTGCTGAAACGCTCGAGCGTTATTTGCACACCCGTTATGTTGGCCAAAAGCGTTTCTCGCTGGAAGGTGGCGAATCGCTGATCCTGTCGATGGATGAAATGATTCGTGTCGCAGGTGGTATGGGTGCCAAAGAGGTTGTCATTGGCATGGCACACCGCGGCCGTTTGAACGTTCTGGTCAACACACTCGGCAAAAAGCCTGCCATGCTTTTTGATGAATTCGAAGGCAAGAAAAAGGTCGATCTGGGTTCGGGTGACGTGAAGTACCACATGGGTTACTCGTCGGATGTCTCGACCCCCGGAGGCCCGGTGCACCTCACCCTGGCATTCAATCCGTCACACCTGGAAATCGTCAACCCCGTGGTCGAAGGTTCGGTGTTTGCGCGCCAGTTCCGCATTGGTGAAAACGGCAAGAACGAAATTATTCCGGTGCTGATCCATGGTGATGCGGCGGTGATTGGTCAGGGCTGTAATCAGGAGATGCTCAACTTCGCGCAGACCCGCGGCTACGGCACGGGTGGCACGATCCACATCGTGGTCAACAACCAGATCGGCTTTACCACGTCGGATCCACGCGACTATCGTTCGGGCTTTTACTGTACCGATATCTTCAAAATGTCCGACTCCCCGATTTTCCACGTTAATGGTGATGATGCCGAAGCTGTGGCACTGGTCACACGCCTGGCGGTCGAGTACCGTCAGACCTTCAAGAAAGACGTCGTTATCGACATCTTCTGTTTCCGCAAGCTCGGCCACAACGAGCAGGATGAGCCCATGGTCACCCAGCCGCTCATGTACAAGAAGGTACAAGCGCACCCGGGTACTCGCAAGCTGTATGCTGACCAACTGGTTGGGGCGGGGGTCATGCCGGCCGAAGGTCCGGACGAGATTATCAAGGATTTCCGTGCGGCGCTCGACAAGGGTGAGTTGCTATACAACCCGGTCATCTCAGACTACAAGCGTAAAAACGCCCAGGACTGGCGTCCTTTTACGAGCAAACAGTACATCGAAGTTTGCAACACCAAGGTACCTGCTAAAGAATTGAAGCGTCTTGGTCTCAAGCTGGCCGAAGTCCCGGAAGGTTTCGTGCCGCATTCACGTGTCAAGAAGATTCTCGAAGACCGAAAATCGATGGCCGAAGGCAAGCTACCGGTCGACTGGGGGATGGGTGAGAATCTCGCTTACGCTACCCTACTGGCGGAAGGTTACGGGATTCGAATCTCGGGTGAAGACGTCGGTCGCGGTACCTTCTTCCATCGTCACGCCACCATTCATGACCAGAATCGTGAAAGCTGGGATGCCGGTAGCTATCAGCCGCTGGCCCACCTGCAGAAAGATCAGGGACCGTTCCAGTGTTACGAATCGGTCCTGTCCGAAGAGTCGGTCTTGGCCTTCGAATACGGCTATGCCACGGCCGAGCCGAATCAGCTCGTGATCTGGGAAGCCCAGTTCGGCGACTTCGTCAACGGTGCCCAGGTCGTTGTCGACCAGTTCATCGCGTCCGGTGAAACCAAGTGGGGTCGTGGTTGCGGTCTGGTCATGTTGCTGCCGCACGGTTACGAAGGTCAGGGTCCCGAGCACTCGTCGGCGCGCCCTGAGCGCTTTATCCAACTTTGTGCCGAAATGAACATGGAAGTCTGTATGCCGTCAAACGCCAGCCAGATCTATCATGTGTTGCGTCGTCAGATGGTGCGCAAGCAGCGTAAGCCGCTGGTGATCTTTTCGCCGAAGTCACTGCTGCGTAATAAAGACGCCAGTTGCTCGCTGGATGATTTGGCCAAGGGTGAGTTCCAGCGTGTGATCGGTGAGATTGATGACCTGAATCCAGCCAAGGTCACCCGTGTCATTCTGTGCTCGGGCAAGGTGTACTACGATCTGCTCAACGCCCGTCGTGAACGTAAGCTCGATCACATAGCGATCATCCGCATCGAACAGCTCTACCCGTTCCCGGAAGAGTCGTTTAAAGCAGAACTCGCGAAATTCCCGAAAGCCACCGAAATTGTCTGGGCTCAGGAAGAACCACGTAACCAGGGCTTCTGGTACTGGTTCGCATCCCGTCAGCACCTGGCCCGTTCGGTGGGTCCGAAGCAGCATCTGCTCCTCGTGTCACGTCCGGCAGCGGCATCGCCGGCCGTGGGCTATCTTGCCAAGCACAATGAGCAACACAAAACTTTGATCGAGTCCGCGATGGGCAAGATTGAGTATTAAAAAACCATAAGAGTCCGTGGAGAGAACAATGGCAATTATTGACGTCAAAGTCCCGCAACTGTCTGAATCGGTCGCCGAGGCCACCCTGGTGTCCTGGCACAAGAAGGAAGGCGAAGCCGTTTCCCGCGATGAGAACCTCATCGATATCGAAACCGACAAGGTCGTGCTGGAATTGCCCGCCCCGGATGGCGGTGTGATCGTCAAGCTGATCAAGGGCGACGGTGATACCGTGGTCTCGGGTGAAGTCATTGCCCAGATTGATACGGCGGCGACTGCAGCGGCATCTGCACCCGCAGCTGCTGCCCCGGCACCGGCCGCAGCCGCACCTGCGCCGGCCGCCGCGCCCGCTGCCGCACCGGCTGCGGCCGCTGGTACCGCCAGCCCGGCTGCCCGCAAGATTCTGGAAGAGAAGGGTGTTGCCGCAGGTGACGTTGCCGGTTCCGGTCGTGGTGGTCGGGTGACCAAAGAGGATGCCGTTGCCGCACAGCCGAAGGCAGCCGCTGCAGCTGCGGCCCCGGTTGCCCTGGGCGATCGTGCTGAACAGCGCGTCCCGATGTCACGTCTGCGTGCCCGTATCGCCGAGCGTCTGCTTCAGTCGAAGAACGAAAACGCCATTCTGACGACGTTCAACGAAGTCAACATGGGCCCGGTGATGGCGCTGCGTAAGCAGTACGCCGAGAAATTTGAAAAGCAACATGGCGTTCGCCTGGGCTTCATGGGTTTCTTCGTTAAAGCCGCGTGCGCTGCTCTGCAGAAGTTCCCGATCCTCAATGCCTCGGTCGATGGCAATGACATCGTTTACCATGGCTACATCGACATTGGTATCGCGGTCGGTTCACCGCGTGGCCTGGTCGTGCCGATCATCCGCAACGCCGATCAGCTGAGCATTGCTGAAATCGAAATGAAGATCGCCGAATTTGGTGCCAAGGCTAAAGACGGCAAGCTGTCGATGGAAGAACTGTCGGGCGGTACCTTCTCGATCTCTAACGGGGGTGTGTTCGGTTCGATGCTGTCGACGCCGATCATCAATCCGCCGCAGTCGGCCATCCTCGGTATCCATGCCACTAAGGATCGCGCGATGGTTGAAAATGGTCAGGTCGTGATTCGTCCAATCAACTACCTTGCCATGTCGTATGATCACCGCATCATCGACGGCCGCGAAGCTGTGCTGGGTCTGGTCACGATGAAGGAAGCGCTGGAAGATCCGGCTCGCCTCCTGCTCGGCGTCTAAGAAAGGAAGTCACGATGTCACAGCAATTCGACGTACTCGTGATTGGCGGCGGTCCTGGCGGCTACGTGGCTGCCATCCGCGCCGCGCAGCTCGGCTTCAAGGTGGCCTGCTGCGAATCCAACCCCTATGCTGACCCGAAGGGCCAGCCCCGTCTGGGCGGCACCTGCCTGAACGTCGGGTGTATCCCGTCGAAGGCCTTGTTGCATACCTCGCATATGTTCGAGGAAGCCGGTCACGCATTTGCCGAGCAGGGTATTAACGTAAGCGCACCCAAGATCGACGTTGCCAAAATGCTCGATCGTAAGGCCAACATCGTGACGCAGCTGACGCAAGGTATTGCTGGCCTGTTCAAGAAAAACAAGGTCACGTTCCTGGCTGGTCACGGTACCTTTGTGGGACAGGGCGGTAATGGCTGGCAGGTCAATGTTGGTAAGGAGACGGTGGAGGCCAAGCAGGTCATTATCGCCACTGGCTCAACAGCTCGCCATCTGCCAGGAGTTGCTGTCGACAACGAGATCGTTTGCGACAACATCGGCGCCCTGGAAATCGGCGCTGTGCCTAAAAAGCTGGCGGTCATTGGCGCCGGCGTTATCGGCCTCGAGATGGGCAGCGTTTGGCGCCGTCTGGGTGCCGAGGTGACCGTTCTTGAAGCCATGCCGGATTTCCTGGCAGCGTGCGATCAGGATGTTGCCAAGGAAGCCCAGAAGATCTTTACGAAGCAAGGCCTGGCCTTTAACTTCGGTGTCAAGATCGGCGATATCAAGGCCACCAAGAAGGGTGTCACGATCAACTACACCGACAAGGAAGGCAAGGCCCAGAAGCTCGAAGCCGACCGTCTGGTCGTGTCGATCGGCCGTATCCCCAACACCGATGGTCTGGGTGCTGACAAGGTGGGCCTCAAGCTCAACGAGCGTGGCATGATCGAAGTCGATGGCCACTGCAAAACCAACCTGCCGGGCGTCTGGGCGATTGGTGACGTTGTTCGTGGCCCGATGCTGGCGCATAAGGCCATGGAGGAGGGCGTTGCCGTCGCCGAACTCATGGCGGGTCAAGCCGGTCACATCAACTTTGATTTCATCCCCTGGGTCATCTACACCGATCCAGAAATCGCTTGGGTTGGTAAGACCGAGCAACAGCTCAAGGCCGAAGGCGTTGCCTACAAGGCGGGCAAGATCCCGTTCCTGGCCAACGGCCGGGCACTGGGTGCCGGTAACGCTCAGGGCTTCGTCAAGATGCTGGCTGACGCCAAGACCGATCGTATCCTCGGCGTGCACATCATCGGCCCGAATGCTTCGGAGCTGATCGGTGAGTGCGTGGTGGCGATGGAGTTTGGTGCGGCAAGTGAAGACCTGGCACGCATCTGTCACGCGCATCCGACCTTGTCGGAAGTCGTGCACGAGGCGGCGTTGGCCTGCGATAAACGCCCGCTGCACTTCTAAGCGATACAGCATCAACAAAAAAACGGAACCCGCGGGTTCCGTTTTTTGTTTTGAGGTCGCTAGCCTTATTTCTTGAGCCAGCCCTTCTTGTTGAAATACCAGAAGGGAATAGCGACCGAAATCGCCATCAGTGTCAGTGAGAACGGATACCCATATTCCCAATCGACTTCCGGCAGGTATCGGAAGTTCATGCCGTAGATGCTTGCGATCAGTGTCGGCGGTAGCATGGCGACCGAAGCCACCGAGAAGATCTTGATGATCCGGTTCTGGTTGATGTTGATAAAACCGACCGTCGCATCCATCAGGAAGTTCAGCTTGTCAAAGACGAAGCCCGTGTGGCCATCGAGCGAATCAATATCGCGCAGGATCTGGCGGCCTTCGTCGTTCTGTTGTTCGTTCAACAATTTCACGCGCATCAGGAACGACACAGCACGACGGGTGTCCATCAGATTACGGCGGATACGACCATTGAGATCTTCTTCGACAGCGATGCCCGAGAGCACAATCCCGGCGGCATCATCGGACATCTCGCTGCCCAGCACCTGTTTGCTGAATTTGTCGAGGCGATCATAAATACCTTCGATGATGTCGGCCGAGTACTCGACATCGATGTCGAGGAGTTGCAGGAGCACGTCCTTTTCATCGCGCACATAGTACGGCTGACGACGGGCGCGTAGGCGCAGCAAGCGGAATTGGGCCAGTTCGTCACGGCGCAGGCTAAACAACATCCCGCCCTTGAGAATAAAGGCCACCCGCATGGTGTCACTGTCTTCGTCAGTATGCTGGAAGAAGTCGGAACGGATATGCAACTCGCCATTCTCTTCTTCAAAGAAGCGGGCCGAGGCTTCGAGATCGTCCACTTCATCTTCTTCGGGCAGAACGATCGAAAACTGGTTTTTTGCCCACTCACGTTCCTCCTCAGTCGGGGACTCGAAGTCGACCCAGACAGGATGACAGTGCTGCAGATCTTCCAGGGACTCGATCGTCACCTGCTGCAAGCGGCCGTGGTTAAGCTCAAAAGCGGTAATCATGGCGCGCACTATACCCAAGGCTGCCGCATCGGACAAGTAAAATCGGCAATCAGATCAGGGAGATGCCTAAGGTTTTGTCGTAGGCAGCAGCTAATCCGCCTGGAGATCCGGGGCATTCTTCAAATTCGGAATTAATGGCTTTCCGGCAGCTTTTTTGGCCTTGATTTCCTTGACCGTTTCTTCGAGTGCCACGAATCGCTCGGGAGTTGCCGGATGCGTCGCGGTATGGCTGCTCTGAATGGCCGCCGGCGACAGGGTTGCCATCCGGCGCCAGAACTGCGGGGCGTTGTCGATATCACCGCCCGCCTGAGCCATGATGTACAGACCTACATAGTCGGCCTCGGCTTCAAATCCCTGCGAGAAAGCGTTGCCTCCGAGACTGCCAAAGAGTCCCTGGGTGGGTACCTTGAGGAGCAGCTGTGTTGCGATGTCGAGAATCGTGCCCAGCGTGTAATTCGTCATTTTGGCGCGCATATGACCCATGCTGTTGTGGGCGATCTCGTGCGAGATCACCAGTCCCAACTCGGTATCGCTGGCCGCAAAGCGCATCATGCCCCGCTGAACCACGACTTGGTTGCCATCGGCATAGGCGTTGACTTCATCCCCGTGGCCCAGCACCACCGGATAACTACAGGCGCGATCTGGTGTGATCAGCAAACTCTGTGACTGGATCGTGTTTTTTACCGAGCGCTGGATGTCGACGCGAAACGGTTTTCCGTTGGTGGACTGTTGCTTGATCTGGTTGAGTGTTTGCTTGACTGCTTCGCTTCCGTCACCGGAGCTTCGCCAGCTGCCGATTTGAGTGACCGTATCGCCGGCACGAACGCCCGCCTGGTCAGCCGCCGAACCGGGAACCACGTAGATCACCTGCACCGCATCGCTCAGCTTGTAAACACTTTCGGCACTCTCCTTAAATTGCTCTGTCAGCAGCGTACTGCTATTGGCCAACGCCATGCCGGTCGTGTACCGGATATCATCGCCGCACAAATCAGACCCGCGCGTCAGCAGCGGATAGCTGACCCGTAACAAGCGTTGCTGGTCTTCTAGGTAGGCCTGCAGGGCGATTTGCCGTTGTTTACGTGCTTCGGCCTCGGCGGCACCCTCCGACACCCGAACGCGTTGCGTCGTAGGGGCGCAAGCAGTAAGCGCGACGCAAGCAACAACGCCCGCCACCAACCATTGGCTGATGCGGGCGCTGGCGGTGAGCAGGGAAGCGTTAAGTTTCAGATTACTGCTCCAGCAGACTGCGCAGCATCCAAGCAGTTTTTTCGTGGATCTGGATACGCTGAGTGAGCAAGTCGGCCGTTGCCTCGTCACCGGCTTTGTCAGCGGGGCCGAATAGGGCACGCGCGGTACGCGCCGTGGCCTCGTGGCCGATGACCAATTCTTTGATCATATCGACGGCCTTGGGTACCCCCTTCGATTCCTTAATGACGGTGAGCTTGGCCAATTCGGCGTACGTGCCCGGGGCTGGAAAGCCCAGCGCACGAATACGTTCGGCAATGGCGTCAGACGCCAGCCACAGTTCGTTGTACTGGGTTTCAAACATCAGATGTAGGGTCTGGAACATGGGCCCGGTGACATTCCAGTGAAAATTGTGGGTTTTTAGATACAGGGAGAAGTTATCTGCAGCCAGCTTGCTGAGGCCGGCAGCAATTGCCTTGCGGTCTTTTTCAGGGATGCCGATATCGATTTTCATGATCTCACTCCATTAAGGGCGGGGTTGCCGCACACGGCTATTATGCGCCAAAAAAAGATGTCCCTAAACCCGGCGCTAACCGGGGCGGGATAGACGCCAAATGGGACTTTGCACGATAAAATACAAGCTATGGATATTGCTGCACTGACACCGAATGCCCCCGGCATGCTCGGCGCCTACGCCGCTGCGCTTGAAGCCAAGGGTTTTGAGCCTGATCCGGCACAAATGTTGGCGGTCGAGCGCTTGCACACGCTCTACGAATCGCTGGTCAGCTTTAAATCCGCACGCAGCAATACGCTCAAGCGCATGCTTGCCTCGAAGGCGGTGCCGCGTGGCGTCTATTTTTGGGGTGGCGTGGGCCGCGGCAAGAGCTTCATCATGGATTGCTTCTTTGCAGCGGTTCCCTATCAGCGCAAGAAGCGGATCCACTTCCACGCCTTCATGCACCAGATTCATGCCGAACTGCGCGAAAACGCCGGCAAAGCCGATCCGTTGGTGCCAGTAGCCAATCGGATCGCCAAGGAAACCCGCTTATTGTGCTTCGACGAGTTTCATGTGTCGGATATCGCCGATGCCATGATTCTCGGCCGCTTGCTCGACCTGCTGTTCGAGAAGGGCGTGGTCTTTGTCATGACCAGCAATTACCCGCCCGACAATCTCTATCCGAACGGTCTACAGCGGATGAATTTCTTGCCAACGATCGCGCTGCTCAAGAATCAGCTGGATGTGATGCCGCTCGATGGTGGTCAGGATTACCGTCTGCGCAAACTCGAAGTCATGCCTGTCTACCACGTGCCACATGACGATGAGACCGAGCGCGCCATGGCCGAATATTTTGCTGTGGCCGCCACCATGCCGGGTAGCAACGGGGGGTCGATTGAAATCAATAACCGCAAGATTCCGACAATCCGTCTCGCCCCCGGTGTCGTGTGGTTCGATTTTATGGCAATCTGTGGCGATGGTCGTGCGCAGTCTGACTATCTCGAGCTGGTGCGTGAGTATCACACCATTCTGGTTTCCAATATCCCTGTGCTCGAAATCCGCCATGGCGCAGAAGCACGACGCCTCACCTGGCTGGTGGATGTCTGTTACGACCACCGGGTCAAACTGATTATCTCAGCTGGCGCGTACCCGGACGATCTGTACGTTGAAGGACCGAACGCCCACGAGTTCTTCCGCACGGCAAGCCGCCTGACCGAGATGCAGTCGCGTGAATATCTGGCGCTGCCCCATCTGGTCGACATCATCAGAACGTGATGGATGTGCTTGAGCTTGACCTCGTGAGTCGTCATTGACTTACCTTATCGCCTGCGGTGTGGCGCTTGCTGCCTTCTGGCTGGTATGCCGTGCGGTGGCCTGGTTACCGACCTACTACGCCAAAGAGGAGCAGCGGTGGATTAGGGCGGCCCAGCAAGCGCATCGTACGCAGTTTCAGCCTCCGGAGGTGCCGCCTGCGCCTGCGCTGTGGCGAGAGTTCTTCAGTGCCGCACCCCCGTTCAATCAACTGACCGTGATTGCCATTATCGCTCTGGGTCTGGTGGCATTCGGCTTGTGGCGCACTTTGCCGCCAGGGTGGCTCATGGCGGCCTGGTTTGTCTATGCGTGCGGCCTCATCACCTTGGCGTTGGTCGACCATCAGACAAAGCTGCTCCCCGATATCTTGACGATGCCCTTGCTTTGGCTGGGTTTCTTGATACAGCTATTTCCAGAAACAGCCAGCTTCGGGCTGGAAACGGCGGTGATGGGAGCTGTGCTGGGTTATCTGCCGCTTTGGCTGCTGGCTCAGGCGTATCGGCTCATTCGTGGGCGAGATGGCCTAGGCATGGGGGATCTTAAACTACTGGCCGCCATGGGTGCCTGGTCAGGCCCCTCGGTGTTGCCACCGGTGATTTTTGCGGCAGCATTCTTCGCCATCGTCTGGTTGATGCTTCAGCGTCTTTTCCGCCGCCAGGGCGGCCACAGACACGAAGAACATCCCTTTGGGCCTTGGCTGATTCTGGCCTACCTGCTGATCGTGTTGCTTCCGATCAGCAGGTAGCGTGCAGGCAACGAGTTAAAACCTTAAGCGGCGGCCAGCGCCTGATCCAGATCAGCAATCAGGTCATCGATGTGTTCGATGCCAATAGACAGTCGGATCATGTCTTCCGATACCCCGGCTTTGGTCAGCTCTTCCGGTGAGAGCTGACGGTGCGTGGTTGATGCCGGGTGACAGGCCAGCGTTTTGCAATCGCCGATATTGACCAGACGTGTCACCAGCTTGAGTGCGTCCTGGAACTTGCCACCGCCACTGAGGCCGCCTTTGACGCCGAAGTTCAGAATACCTGAGGCGCGACCGCCCATGTACTTCTGCACCAATGCGTGGTCTTTGTGATCTGGCAGACCGGCGTAGTTGACCCAGCGCACCTTCGGATGGTTTTTCAGATAGGTGGCGATCTTTGTGGCGTTTTCGCAGATGCGATCCATGCGTAGCGTCAGCGTCTCGATGCCTTGCAGAATCAGGAAGGCATTAAACGGCGAAATCGCTGCACCCATGTTGCGCAGCGGTACAACGCGGGCTCGGCCGATAAATGCTGCGGGACCAAGCGCTTCGGTATAGACCACACCGTGATAGGACACATCGGGTTCGTTAAGGCGCTTGAACTTGCTCTTGTGTTCGGCCCACGGGAACTTGCCGCTATCAACGATGATGCCACCAATCGAGTTGCCGTGGCCGCCCAGATACTTGGTGAGCGAGTGCACCACGATATCGGCACCGTGCTCGAAGGGGCGGCATAGGTAGGGTGAGGGCACCGTGTTGTCCACGATCAAGGGGACCCCATTCTTGTGGGCAATCTCGGCGAGTTTCTCGAAATCGGTGATGTTGCCAAGTGGATTACCCACCGACTCACAATAGATCGCCTTGGTCTTACCATCGACAAGTTTCGCAAAAGATTCGGGGTCGCGGTAGTCGGCGAAGCGTACCTCAATACCGTATTGCGGCAGGGTGTGGGCGAACAGGTTGTAGGTGCCGCCGTAGAGTGTGCTTGACGTCACAATGTTATCGCCCGCTTCGGCAATGGTCTGGATCGCGTAGGTAATCGC
>VEQD01000002.1:83213-87974 GCA_018883385.1 Rhodocyclaceae bacterium
AGCGTTTTTTATGAGCATACCGCATTGGATCGATAGCGCGAACCAGATCCTTGGGCAGCGGTAAGGGTTCGCCGGCAATCTGGCTGGCCAGAAGTTCGGCGCACAGGGTGGCAAACAGAATGCCGCGTGCACCAAAACCCGAATTAACATAGAGCCCGGGTACACGGGCGCGCGCCGCTCGCGCGTGGCTGGCAACAGCGGCGTTTTCGCGTGCCGGTACCTGACCGACCAGGGGCATGCGATCCGCGACCACGGGGCGTAAGCCCACCTTGCCCGTTAGACGGGCGTCGTCCATCGCTGGCCAGTTGGTGGCGCTGTCGCTGACCATGTCGCGAATGGTGGCCAGATTTTCGGCGTGCTCGGCCGCACGCAATTCAAGATCCGTATCGTCGACAACAAAGCTGGCGCCGCAGGTCGACAAGCCATCGATGGCGGGTGTCCAGTAACCGTTGCGGCAAAGCACGGATGTCGGCGCCAGTGCGGGTGGGGATGCCATCACCGTCGTCTGGCCCCGTGCCGCACGAATCGGCAAGGCCTGACTATAGGGACTGGCTAGCCGCGGCGCATCGGTGGCATTGGCTAAGACCACGACCTCGGCCTCGGCGACCAGACGGCCCTGAGCATCGACAGCCGCCCAACCGGAAGAGGTTCGCTCCAGCGACGCGACGGACGTATGCTCAACGAGTGTCGAACCAGCGGCCTTGAGCAGCTGTGCGCAGTAGTGGGAAGGATTTACCCAACCACCCGTGGCAAACCACCATCCACCTGCAGTGACGGGCATTCCGGCCATTTCACTGGCTGCATCCTGCGCAAGCCAGGTCAGCAGGTGCTCCGGAAGTTCTAAGCGGGCCACCGCCTGTTGCATGGCCATCGCTTGTGCATCGTCGCGTGCCAGATGCAGCACGCCGCAGGCGTCCCAGTGCACGGGCAGACCCTGTTCATCCAGTTGCTGCAGGCGATGTAAGGTGCTCAGAAAACCGGCGCGGGTAAGCCGCGATAGATGGTTGTCATCGACCGAGGGCAGGGGGCGGATCACGCCGGCCTGGTTGCCCGAAGCACCACCGGCGAGGCGACCGCTGTCGACGATCGTACAACGCCAGCCACGGGCGTTGAGTCGTTCTGCGGTCGCGGTACCGGCGAGCCCGGCGCCGATGATCAGTGCACGACCGGGTTGTTTGCCAGGGGTGGGGTGCGGCCGGCGCTCACGAAATGCACCGCTCAGCATCTCACGCTTCTGTGCAAATCCGGGTTGCAGCATGCAATCGAAACCACAGCTGTGCAGCCGGCGGCGCAGTGCGCCATTCACACTCCAGGTTGCCAGTGTTGTCCCTGCGCCGGATAGTTTGGCCAGTGCTTCGCAGACAGCGTCAGACCAGATGGCCGGGTTCTTGGCTGGCGAGAAGCCGTCGAGATAGATTGCGTCGGCACGACCACTGACTTGAAAAAGCGCGGTTTCGGCATCGCCGAGAATCAGCGTCAGGATCACGCGACCGTGTTCAAATTCAAGCCGGTGGGTACCCTCGGTGAGTATTGGCCATTGATGGATCAACGCATCGATAAGCGCGGCCGGCAATGCATTTTTGTAGGGCGAGAGTAAGCGTGTCAGATCGTCAAGCAACAGTGGGTGCTTTTCGACCGAAACGAAATGAAGACGCTGGCAACGTGCGGCATCCGGTTGTTCTCGCCAGGCCGACCACGTCGCCAGAAAATTCAGACCCAGCCCGAATCCTGTTTCGACAATGACAAAATGATCCCGGTTTGCCCAACGTGCCGGTAAATCATTACCACCTAAAAAAACATGCCGGGCCTGCGCAAGCGCACCGGCCCGGCTGTGATAAACGTCGTCATACTCCGGCGCGTACGGCGTACCGTCATCAGTCTGTGACAGTGTCGCCGGTGTAATGGGCATCGTTAATCAATACTTCTCATTTGTGGGAACAGGATCACATCACGAATCGCGGGCGAATCGGTGACCAACATGATCAGGCGGTCAATACCGATACCGCAGCCACCGGTCGGTGGCAGACCGAACTCCAGCGCCTGGATGTAATCCGCATCGTAGTACATGGCTTCTTCGTCGCCGGCTTCTTTGGCAGCCACCTGAGCGAGGAAACGTTCTGCTTGATCTTCCGGGTCGTTCAGTTCCGAGAAACCATTGGCGATTTCACGGCCCACGATAAAGAGTTCAAAACGTTCGGCGATCTCCGGGTTCTTGTCGCTACGTCGGGCGAGCGGCGAGACTTCGGCGGGATAGTCGATGATGAAGGTCGGTTCCCACAGTTGGGCTTCGGCCGTTTCTTCGAAGAACATCAGTTGCAGTCCGCCCAGTCCAATGATCTTGGGCAGTTCAACCTTGCGATCGGCGAACTGTTGGCGCAACCAGGCTTCGTCGTTGAGTTGGGCTTCGGTGTATTGCGGGCAGTGTTTGAGCACGGCCTGTACGATGGTCAGGCGATGGAACGGCTTTGACAGATCCAGTTCGCGTCCCTGATAGGTAAACACTTCTTTGCCCAGCGCTTCACGGGCGGCATGACGAATCACGCCCTCGGTGAAGTTCATCATGCTCTTGTAGTCCGCGTAGGCCTCATAGAATTCCATCATGGTGAATTCGGGGTTGTGACGCGGTGACAGGCCTTCGTTACGGAAATTACGGTTGATCTCGAACACCTTCTCGAAACCACCAACGACCAGACGCTTCAGATAGAGCTCCGGCGCGATGCGGAGGTAGAGCGGCATATCGAGCGCATTGTGATGCGTGGTGAACGGCTTGGCCGAAGCGCCTCCCGGAATGGGGTGCATCATCGGCGTCTCAACTTCCAGGAAGCCGTCATTGACCATATAGGCACGGATCGATTGCACGAGGCGACTGCGCGCGGCAAAAGTCGTCCGTGATTCCTGATTCATGATCAGATCCAGATAGCGCTGGCGGTAACGCTGTTCAATGTCGGTCAGACCATGGAATTTTTCTGGCAGGGGTCGCAAGCACTTGCTGAGCAGGCGGATACTGTCGCAGGCAATGCTCAGTTCGCCGGTCTTGGTCTTGAAGAGCGTGCCGGAGCAACCAATCAGATCGCCCAGATCCCACTTCTTGAAATCGGCATAAGCGTCTTCACCGATCTTGTCACGCGTGACATAGAGCTGGATACGGCCTGATACGTCTTGAATGGTCAGGAACGACGCCTTGCCCATGACGCGCTTGAGCATAATCCGACCGGCAACGCTGACCGATATCGGCATGCTATCAAGTGCTTCCGGCGTCTTGTCATCGAAGTGTTCGATTAGCTTGGCCGCCGTGTTCTGACGCTCAAAGTCGTTGGGGTAGGCGGACCCTGTTTCACGCCACTGGCGCAGCTTCTCGCGGCGTTCGGCAACCAGCTGGTTTTCGTCATGTACTGTGGCGATCGTATCGTTGTTCTGGTCAGTCATGGTCATTTTCCCGTTTATCCGTCTCGTTGTTTTTTGTCAGACCTGATTAGACGCCTTGCTTCAGGCTTTCTTCGATGAATTGATCCAGGTCGCCGTCGAGCACGCCCTGGGTATTGCCCACTTCCACATTGGTCCGCAGATCCTTGATGCGCGACTGGTCGAGCACGTAGGAACGAATCTGGTGACCCCAGCCGATATCGGACTTGGCATCCTCCAGTTTCTGCTGTTCGGCTTGGCGTTTGCGCAGCTCGAACTCATACAGACGCGCGCGAAGCATCTTCCAGGCTTCATCACGGTTACGGTGCTGGGAACGGTCATTCTGACACTGCACCACAATATTGGTGGGTACGTGGGTCAGACGGACGGCCGAGTCGGTTTTGTTAATGTGTTGGCCACCCGCACCGGATGCGCGGTAGGTGTCCGTGCGTACATCAGCCGGATTGATCTCGATCTCGATCGAGTCATCGACTTCCGGGTAGACGAACACACTACAAAAAGAGGTGTGGCGGCGGGCGTTCGAATCAAATGGTGACTTGCGTACCAGACGGTGCACGCCGGTCTCGGTTCGCAGCATGCCGTAACAGTAGTCGCCTGACAGGCGCAACGTGGCTGATTTGATACCGGCGACATCACCCTCGGACTCTTCCAGGACTTCGACCGTGAAACCCTTGCGCTCGGCATAACGGATGTACATGCGGAGTAGCATGGATGCCCAGTCCTGGGCTTCGGTGCCGCCGGCGCCGGCCTGGATTTCGATAAAGCAGGGGTTCGGATCCTGCGGGTTGTTGAACATGCGGCGAAACTCCATCGCCGCGACTTCTCTCTCCAGGCCGTCAATGTCGGTCGAGACAGCGTTCAAGGTTTCGTCATCGTTCTCTTCACGCGCCATCTCGAAAAGATCTTTGGCATCGGTCAGATTCTGCTGGATGGTGCCCAGCGAGATAACGACACCCTCGAGGGCTTTCTTTTCCCGACCCAGATCCTGGGCGCGCTTGGCGTCATTCCAGATGTTCGGGTCTTCGAGGATTTCGGAAACTTCGGCGAGACGCATTGACTTGGCGTCGTAGTCAAAGATACCTCCGTAGACCGTGGGACCGCTCGGCCAGATCTGCAAGGTGGTTGGCAAGGCTATTAAGCTGTTCGGCTTCCATAATGCGTCGATTTCTCAGAGTGAGGCCGCGATGGGCCCTAAGCCCGTCATTATAGCTCGCCGGCCTTGTGTCTGGGCTGAAAACCGTGCTATAGTCTTGCCCTCGACGCGCTCGTAGCTCATCTGGATAGAGTACTTGGCTACGAACCAAGGGGTAGGGAGTTCGAATCTCTCCGAGCGCGCCA
>VEQD01000046.1 GCA_018883385.1 Rhodocyclaceae bacterium
GAACCGGTTGGCTCTGCGAGTTGGTGTAAGCCACGCCAACAAAAACACCGTAGGTGTTATTAGCAGCGGCGGTCGTCGAGTCCGTGGTTACGGTCGACTTTTCGATTGTGCCACCAGCAGCGATGCGTACGATGTCACCGTTGTAGATTGCCGTATTGTAGGTCGAGGCAATCGGGATTTGACGGATAGCGCCAGCATAAGGCAGGCCGTCAACACGGTTAATCGGCTGCAAGCCGTAAGGGGCGCTAACAGTAGGGTAAGCCATAGTTAACTCCAAAAATTAAAAATTAAGAACCTTTTCCAAAGCTTGACGTAGATTTGCGCTCATTGAAAATGGGCATCCGCGGGTCACTTTGGCGCATCAGGTTGTGATCTACAGCTTCCGTCTGAGATGCCGTCTGCTTAGCGTAATGCGCATTACGTTGTTCGACGAACTCAATCGGGGTCTTGCAGAGCAACAACCCACCGATCTCAATGTTGTCTTTGAAACGACTATTGGGGTCGGCTAACAACTGGAACTTGGGTTGTTCTTCGATCCGGACAGGTTCCCAGCCTTCACGCAGCTTGGAAGACAAGTTGCGGGGGTCAGACTGGTTCAGTGTCGCTACACGAATCCAACGATAGGCATAACCCGGTTGTTTGTCCGGCTCGGGGAGCAGTTCTGGCTGCTGCCACTGTTTTGGACGTTCCTGCAGGTTACGGCTCTCAAGTTCACGTTCTAGTCTGTTTGTTGCCATGATTAGGCCTCCAATTTCAGTTGTTCACGGGCGTACTGCTCTGGGGTCAGACCAAGCTTCTTGATCGTCGCCATCTGCGTCTTACTAAGTACAATCTGCTTCGAGGAAGTGCTGCGCTTAGCTGGCGCTACGACCGTGCTAGGCTTTGTACGCTTAGGTTTTTCCTCAGCGTTAGTAGTTTTGTCGCCAAATTCCTCTGGGAATCTGCGTCTCATTTCATTGTCAATACTGCGGTAATAGTCGTCAGTACCAACGAAATTTCTACCATAAGTAGCTTCGAGGGTCTCGTGGAAGCCTTCAGCATACTTCCGCATCGGAAGTTTCGTCGGGTCAATAAACCACGGGTTCTCTGCCACCCAGTCGTCAACTTTAGAATCTCTTTGTGCAGGTTGACGGACCTGCTTTTGAGTAGTTTGTACACCATCTTCGTCGATTTGTACAGTGGGTTTGAAATTTTTTGCTTTGTCCAGTTTAAGTTGCGCTTTGAACAACTCTTCTTGGGCTTCCAGCAGGCGTTCAGAATCACCAGAGTCATAGGCGTCTTTGTAGCGTTGACGTGCCTTGTCAACTTCCAGCTCAGCCGAGGACTGATAGGTATTAATCAGCTCTTTCTCACCACTTTGCAGCATCTCCTTCAGGCGCTTGTTCTCATCAAGCATCTTCTGGGCGATGTTTAGGGCTTCCTGCTGTTCACGGAAAGCTGCCTCTTTAGCGCGACGCTCGTCATGCCAAGCCTTCTTGTACTTGACGAACTTGTCCTTGACGTTCTTGGAATAGTCCTTAGACGTGTCAGCCGTCTCAAGTTCTTCCTTAACTTCGTCAGGGAGTGGCTCAACATTGCGGTCTTCCGGTGGGGTGTCGTCTTCTACAACAATCTCAACGTCATCACCGTCAACTTCTACCTCAATATCAGCATCCTTAACTTCGTCTTCTTCGTCAGGGAATTTGAAATCTTCCATATCCATAGCCATGATTTAGCTCCTTAAAATTTACGCTTGATGCCGCGAGGGTCCTGAACTACGGCCTCTACGGAGTCATCATTGATGATGCGGAACTCGCGGTCATGGATGACCAGACGGGTGCCAGCATTGGGGCGTACGAGAACAAAGTCACCTTCTTTACACCACGGACCGGTCGGGAACCGTTCCTTATCGGCGTAGCAGTCGGGACCCAGCTTAACTACAAACAGAACCGTAGTCAGAAGCTCTTCTCGCTTAAGGTAATCATCAGCCATGATGATGCCACTTTCAGTCTTCTCCTCTTGCTCAGGGATAGCACATAGAATGCGGTACCCTTTGGGGTCGGGAAGTTGGGCTGCTCTTTCTACTTCTGTAGCATCACCCACGATAGCCTTGATCTCGGCTTCTTCTTGGGCTTCAGCTTTTGCTTTAGCTACCATTGCTGATAGATCTAAATGGTCACTCATCAGAGTTCTCCACGGTTTGTTGTAGGTCTTTAACGCGTTGCTTCATAGTGAGCAGACCTTTAATCTCACCACAAATTCCTTTGTACTCTTCAAAGCTCTTAGCCCCACCAGAGGCCAAGAACTCCTTGAGTTGGTCGACTTTCTCGTCGGCTTCCTTGTTCAGTACATCAAATACTGTCAGAGCCATTATTCACCTTTCTTGGGTGGTTTCTGTGCGGCTTGACGCCGTTGATTAGCCAGACTTTCACGATGCTTGCCAAGGTCAATAGCTAGTTTGGCCCCTGCAATCTCTGAGTCACGGCGGTTCTTGTCGGTATCAGCCCGGGCCTTAATAGCCAGACGTGCGCCTTCAGTTTCCTGTTGGGCGTTGATCCGTTCACGGTCGATCTGTAGCTGCTCTTGCTTGAGCATCGTATCGGCTTGGTCCTTCTGCTGCTTACGCTGCAGCTCGCCAGCCTTGATCTGAAGTTCTTGTTGCTGAAGCTGGATGAGTGGGTCTTGGGCCTGCTGCATAGCCTGTTGACGTTGAACCTCTTGCTGGTTCTTCATCAGGAGCTGTTGGGCAGCTTGAGCGGCCAGCTGAGACACACGAGCTTCCATCTCCGGTGGCATCTCCATCTCGTCGGCGTCTTCCGGTACCGGCGGCAGGGTTGCGCCCATCATCTGTTCCATCTGCTTGCGGTACTCCATACCCAAATGCTCTGCGATGTGAGCGTTCATAGCTGCGGCGATCTGCTGCGCCATGGGGTTCTGAGCCAGAAGCTGCTGGATCTTGGGGTCTTGCATAGCCGAGAAGTGGACGGCGATGTGAGCCTGATGGTCTTGGTACAGGAAGGCCTTGGCCGGTTTCATAGCCAGAATGTTCTGGTTCTCCGTTATCGGGTCACGAGGCTTCATGTCCTCCGACATCGGTACCAACTTCTGGTAGTTCTTGATCCCCAACACGTCTAACATCTGACGGTGAAGTAGTGGCAGGTCATACAGCTGCGGAGCAGTTTGCGCGAGTTGTAAAGCAGCTTGGTACTGGACTACTTTCTGCGCCATAGTCGCCGCGTTGGGGTCACTTACCGGCAGTACGTAGACTTGGTCATAGTCCGACTGCTTGGCCATCCGGCTTCCCTCTTCCGGCTCATAGCCGTACTCGTCAGGGGTGTAGTCGCGGATAATATCTTTGAGGAGCTTGAACTCCTGCTTCATGCTGTAGTGGATGCGTGCCTGTACGGACGACATCACCTTCAACGTACGTTCCAAAATAGCTAGTGTCGTACCAACTGGCGCTTGGGCCGACATATCACTGATCTTCATATCAGCCATGCCAGCGAACCGACGACCGTCTTCCACGATCTGGTTCAGCAACTGCATCAGAACCGCGCTTGGCTCCTTGTATGGGAGCGGCATGATGTTGTCGCGCATAGCGCCCGACGGGACATCTACATCACGGAACTCACCCGGAGCGATGGGGGTATCGTCGCCTTTTACCCGCAGACCGCGTGTCTTAAAACCACCGGGAAGGTTGGATAGCGTACCAGCATCCACCAGCTGACGAATGAGGCTTGTACCAGACTTGGCAAAAGCGCCAACAAGGTGAATAAGGCCGAAGCAATAAAAGCCAAAGCCGGGAACGTAACCATAATGAACAAAGTGTTGGCGTTTCTGGAAAGTGTCATCGTCTGGCCTCCAGTTGCGACGGATGGCTAGGATTTCTCCCGTGCCCTTCTCTATCGTCACCACGTACGGCAGCGCCAAGCCGGTGGGTTCTCCTGTTTCTTCGTCAACATGCTCAAAGCCTTCCAAGTCCAAGTCGACGTGCATCTCAAGCAACTTGTACCGGTCATCCGTTGTAGCTCTGAAGCCCAATTTCTCAGCGATGGTCTTCTCAATCTCATCCATCGTATTGACTGGCGTACCCAAGTCAATGTCGCGGTAGAAGCCAGCCAGCTGGAGGCGGCGCACCTCATTCTCGGTCTTACGCATCACATGAGTAATGCGATCACTAGACTCTAAGCTGGAAGCACCGTAAGGCACGACGACATCCTCTGCCGGGACATACATCGAGACTTGGCGCTGCAGCTGAGGATCATAGTATACCTTCTTGAAGGCGTTACCTGCTAATCCCAAACCCCACAGCATCCGTTCATGCTCAGGGCGATATTCCTTCATCACATCAGTCAGCTGATAGTTCATATCTACTTGAACACGTTCAGCCGCTTGTTTCTTCTCCGGCGTCTCTTTACCGATAATCTGCGTCTTGACAGGACCTGCAGCCGGGAACGTCTCGGTCATGGTTTCCGCTTGGAACCGCACGAGTGCTTCCGACAGAAGCGGGTGGTAAACCCCACATGCACCCTCCCAAGGTTCAGCACGTTCTTCTATCTTTAAGCCCAGCAACTCTAGGCCGTCGACGTACGTCTGAATCCAATCTTTGCGGCTACTAATATCACCTTCGAAGTCACCGACAAGGTCACCTGCCAGTTGTGCCAGAATACTCTCTGGTAATACGTCAGCTAAGTTCTCGTCGAACTCGTCTGTATCTTCTGTCTCTTCAATCTCTAGGATGGGCACACCATCCGCACTAATTACTACCGACTCCGGGTCTTCAATCGCAATCTCAATGGGCACAGCCTGTTCGGTTTCATCCTCAGCAAGTTGCTCAATGCCTTGAGGTGCAGCGTATAAGCCTTTGTCGATAGCCATAATCTGTCCTTAGTAGTACGCGGCCTTTTTCCGGTACTTCATTAAATAATCATCTTCCGGCTCATCAGTGGGGAGCCGAATAAACCCACCCTGTCTAAATCTTAGCAGGGCTAGTGTTGTAGAGTCTACCAAGTCATCGTTTATTCCGCTAGGAAAATCATTACACTCCTCAATGACTTCCATCGCCCACCGTCTAGGGGGTGCCCAGACAATGCCACTATTAAATAGGTCAGATACCGCATTGACCCGGCTAATCTTGTCCTGACCCTTACCCGGGGTGAACTCCCCGACAGGGATACCCATACGCCGAAGCTCCTGATACAGAGCCGCCCCGTTGGACTTCTTTTCCACCATGAAGGCGTCAGGTTGCCATTCCTTGTACTCCTCCAGCACCAGCTTCTTGAGATCTGGGAACTCAAGCCGCTTCTTTATACTATTGAGGAGGATGATGTTGTAGTTGTTGGTCTCCTCGTTTAAGAAGACCCCCCACGTCGTGAGCGCGTTAAAGTCGGCCCGGTTATTAGTTTCTTGGGCAGCATCGAGGCTCATGATGATGAACTCGCATGGGGGTGGGGCATCGCCTTCCCATATCTGCCACCATTCCCGCTTAATAAGCGCACCCTCTTCGGAGGTCGGCTGCTGCATATATTGGGCGTTCCAGTACCGGATGTCCAGCGCGGCCTTCTTAGCCAGAAGCTCTTTTACATCCCAGAACTCAGGCCACAAAGCCTCTCCGTCGTCCTTGATCGCAGGAAACTCAATCACTTCCCAGCGGTCTACGTCCTCATTTTGCTCCATCTGCTTGATGATCTGGCCCGTTAAGTCGAGCTTAGACCACCGAGTCATCACGACGATGATCGCCCCATTAGGCATAAGACGTTGTAGAGGACCAGACTGAAACCACTCCCAAGCAGGCAAAAATACGTCAGGTCGGCCAGTCTTTGCCTCTTGTTCCGAGTGCGGGTCGTCAATAATAAAGAGGTCAGCGCCGCGACCAGCGAGAGCGCCACCGACACCAATAGCAAAGTATTCGCCATTAAAGTTAGTCCCCCAACGTGAGGCTGACTTTGAGTCAGATTGCAGTTCTATCTGCGGGAATATGTCCTTATACGCCTCGGAACCCACAAGGTTACGCACTCTACGGCCAAAATTAACTGCAAGGTCAGCCGTGTGAGATGCCATAATGACCTTTTTCTGAGGGAACTTGCCCAAGAACCACGCTGGCGCAAGGTAAGATATAAGTTCTGATTTACCATGTCTTGGAGCAATGTTGACGATAACCCGTTTCTTTTTGCCCGCAGCAATATCTTCAAATATCTGAGCCAATTTCGCATGGTGTGGTCCTATCATGTACCCCGGATAGACGTGCTTGATGAAGTCCATGAACGACATTTTGCCGATGGACTGCTTAATATAGGTGTCGTACTGCGCCAGAAGCTCTAAAGCACGCTTCTTTTTCTCCGGCGCCAACGTCGGAAGCGCTTGGCGGAGCTTAAATATCTGCTCCGGGGTCAATTTTAGGTGAAAATCACTCATCTTCTGGGGTATTTAGTACACCATCAGTGACTTCTAGGCCTATTTCACCCTCATTTTGCACGATTTCACGTGCTTCGACGGTAATAACCTTGTGTTCTACGCTCTCAATGATGTTAAGCAGCTCTCTTTCGACCTCTTCCATCGTCTGAACCTTGACTGTAGTCTCGGTTCGCTTCTTGAAAGCGTCGACGCCGTCAATTTCACCTAGGGCTCGCAGCGCTGTAAGCTTAGCCTTCTGGTCTTTGGCGTGTTCCACCGTATCTACTAGGTGGTTGACCACGTACATCTTAATATCAGCCAAGTCATCCACGATCTGCACGTTCATTTGTGCAACCATCCCAGCCAAATAGGCCAGAGTCTCGTTGGGATACTTACTAAATTCAGGGCGCATCTTGGGGTCAGCCATCATCTGCTTACCTAATTCCTGCGCTTGTACCACGTTATCCTTAGTGGGCGCGATTGGTTGTCCAGTTAGCTCAGACATCAAGACGATGACGTTAGCCCTCATGTCCAATTCCTGTTGAGGAGTCAGATCAGGAAAGGCCTCGCTTGCGTTTTTTGGCAGCGGGACGTTCTCGTCGATATCAGGCACGTAGGCGTCTGTCATGTACTCACTATAGCACTTTTCAGCTTTGTGTAAATAATTTTTTGACCAATGGATAGTATCTTGGGTCCCATCCGGACGTTTTTTCCATAGCACAACCTCACCTCAGCATAAATAAAAGCGAAAGGGGGGTGGGGTATGAACATAAAAATCATCATCAAAATCGTCGTAAATAAGTAAAGTATATACCTGAAATAGGGGATTTGAGTCCCCTATAATCTCCGCATGAGGCTCTGGAAGCCAAGCTGGGCGTGGCTTAGCGCTCGTTTGCACAACAGTAACTTATTGCCGCT
>VEQD01000015.1 GCA_018883385.1 Rhodocyclaceae bacterium
AGGACCATTCTACAGGGCCTGCCTAGGTGGTGGCGGTATAATTCTAGCTGCCGTCTCCGTAGTTAAATGGATATAACTTTCCCCTCCTAAGGGAAGATTAGTGGTTCGATTCCACTCGGGGACGCCAGCTAATGGTGCGCATAAGGGGCTGTCCCATGAAATACATACTCATTTTAGTGGTTCTTGGTCTGGCCATCTGGTTCTGGCGTTCACATGCCCGTGGGCAAGCGAACGAGGGTGCTTTGCCGGTGGTTGGCGATTTTGCGCCCGCCTTCGACCTCAAAGACACGCGGGGTGTTCATCACAAGCTGGCTGATTATCGGGGCCGTTGGCTGGTCATTTATTTTTATCCCAAGGCCGACACGCCGGGGTGTACCCGTCAGTCATGTAAATTCCGCGATGACTGGCATAGCTTCCAGGAAATGGGTGTGGTGCTGGTCGGGATTAGCGCCGATAAGCCCGCCGACAATGCCGCCTTCGCCCTCAAGTTCCATCTGCCATTTCCGCTACTGTCCGATACCGGCGGGACCTTTGCCCGTCAGTATGGCGCCTGGATGAATCTCGGTATTACCGGGTTCCCGCGCCGTTATACGTATATTGTTGATCCCGATGGCCGCATTGCTCGTGTTTACACGGATGTCTCGGTTTCCGAACATAGTGCCGAGGTCGTTGCTGATCTGCGCCGCCTGACGGGGCACTGAGTCTCGATGCCGTTACTCTCGATCAGCAATGGTTGTCTCGCCTATGGCGATGTACCCCTGTTGGATCATGTGGAATTTCAGATTGATGCGGGCGAGCGGGTAGCGCTGATCGGTCGTAATGGCACGGGCAAATCGTCATTGCTTGCTGCAGTCGCGGGCTTGCGTCCCTTAGATGATGGCACGATCTGGAAAGCGCCAGACCTGCGTGTGACCTATGTGGCCCAGGAGCCCGAGTTCGACCCAGGGGCTAGCGTCTTCGATGTGGTGGTTGGCGGCCTGGGTGCACAGTCTCGACTGCTCAAGTCTTATCATGATGTATCGCACCGTCTGGCAGATATAGCCGAGTCAGAACGCCCTATGGCGCTGGACGAACTTGCGCGTATTCAGCATGAGCTGGAGGCTAATGAAGCCTGGCAGCAAAACGCGCTTGCCGAGCGGGTGATCGCCGAGTTTCATCTCAACCCCGATGCTTGCATCGACGACCTTTCCGGTGGCCAGAAAAAACGCGTGGCCTTGGCGCGCGGTCTGGTTTGTGAGCCCGATGTGTTGTTGCTCGACGAGCCGACGAACCACCTGGATATTGCCGCCATCGACTGGTTGGAGAATCTGCTCCTCGGACGTCAGGTGGCCTTGCTCTTCATTACACATGATCGGCGGTTCCTTGATCGTTTAGCAACGCGCATCGTCGAGTTGGATCGCGGCCATTTGAGCAACTACCCGGGTTCGTTTAGCAAGTACCAGGAACGTAAAGTCCAACGCCTGCACGAAGAGGCCCTAGAGCAGGCGCGTGCCGACAAATTACTGGCGCAGGAAGAGGTCTGGATTCGCAAAGGGGTCGAGGCACGGCGGACGCGGGCCCAGTTCCGGGTCCAACGGCTAGATCGGCTGCGCGCTGACCGTGTGGCGCGTCGCAACCAGCAGGGGCAGGTCAGCATGCGGGTCGATGCGGGCGAATCGTCCGGCGCGCTGGTGGCTGAGTTGATCAATGTCTCCAAATCCTACGACGGTCGCAAAATTATTGACGACTTCAGCGGCCGCATTATGCGCGGTGACCGCGTCGGCCTGATCGGCCCCAATGGGGCCGGCAAGACGACCATGTTGCGTCTGATTCTGGGTGAGATCGAGCCGGACAGCGGCACGGTGCGGCGGGGGACCAAACAGCAGGTCGCCTACTTTGACCAGTTCCGCACAGCGCTGGATCCCGAAGCACCGCTGCATGAAGTGATTTCACCGGGTTCGGATTATGTCGATGTCGGTGGTCATCGAACGCACGTGATGACCTATCTGAGCGACTTTCTGTTCTCGCCTCAACGCGCTCGCTCTCCGGTCAAGTCACTTTCCGGTGGCGAACGCAACCGGTTGTTATTAGCCCGATTGTTCGCGCGTCCGGCCAATATTCTTGTGCTCGACGAACCCACCAACGATCTTGATATCGACACGCTGGAACTGCTGGAGCAGCTGCTACAGGACTACTCGGGGACCATTCTGCTGGTCAGCCATGATCGAAGCTTTCTCGACAACGTGGTGACCCAGGTTATTGCTGCCGAGGGCGGGGGTCAGTGGCGTGAATTTATCGGTGGATATAGCGACTGGGCCGCCTGGCACGGGGATCAACAGAAAATTGCCGCCACCAGGACAGCGCCAAAACCTGCGCCGCAGGCCGTTCGGCAGTCCAGTGCGGCGCCTGCCAGCGGCAGTCGTGCCACCAAACTAAGTTACAAAGAACAGCAGGAACTTAACGCCTTGCCCGAACGCATCGAAGCGCTCGAAACCGAGCAGGCCGCATTGATCGAAAAGGTCAACGATCCAACGACCTACGCGTCGGATGCCGCGGCGGCGCAGACGATGGCTGCGCGCTTGGCCGAAATTGAAGACACCCTACTGGCGTTGCTCGAGCGCTGGGAAGCGCTCGAGGCTAAAACATCCGGGCGTTAGTCGCCTTGTGTTATGGCCAGTGCGGGGTAGTCGGTATAACCCGCCTCTGCGCCACCATAAAAGCTATTCGGATCCGGTTCGTTGAGCGGTGCGTTTTCGCGCAGACGGCGCACCAGATCCGGATTAGCGATAAAGGGTCGGCCAAAGGCCACCATATCGACCAGATTGGCGCCCAGAAGCGCCTCGGCCGTTATCGCGTTATAACCACCGCAGGTGATCAAGGTGCCACCGAAGGCCTCGCGTAGTTGCAGACGAAACGCCTGTGACAGCGGCGCACCGCCAGCCCAGTCGGGCTCGGCAATATGCAGGAAGGCCAGATTGCGCTGTGTAAAGGCTTTGGCCAGATAGAGCGCCATCGCCGTTGATTCCGGATCATCAATGTCGTTAAACACCCCCTGCGGCGACAGGCGCACACCCACCTTATCGCTACCCACCACTGCGATGATGGCGTCGATGACTTCCAGCACAAAGCGGGCGCGGTTTTCCAGGCTGCCGCCGTAGGCATCGGTTCGCTGATTGCTATTCGGTGACAAAAACTGATTGAGCAGGTAGCCGTTCGCAGCATGCACTTCGACAAAATCGAAGCCCGCAGCCATGGCGTTACGGGCGCCGCGCACATAGTCATCAACAATCCCGGACAGCTCTTTGGTTTCGAGTGCGCGTGGCATGGCGGTCGGCACATTGGCCGGCGTGCCGTCGGGTTGAATCACAAAACATTGACCCTTGGCTTGAATCGCCGATGGCGCCACCGGGTCTGCACCCCCGGGTTGCAATAAGGGATGAGAAATCCGGCCCACATGCCAGAGTTGCAGCGCCATGTGCCCCCCTTTGCTATGCACGGCGTCGACCACGGTTTTCCAGCCGGCGACCTGGGCGTCGTTATAAATGCCTGGTGTCCAGGCATAACCCTGGCCTTGCTGCGATACCTGCGATGCTTCACTAATAATCAGGCCGGCAGTAGCGCGTTGTGCGTAGTAGGTCGCATTGAGTGGCGTCGCTGCATCGCCGGTACCGGCTCGGGAGCGTGTCATCGGCGCCATGACGACTCGGTTGTTCAGACGGCTATGGCCAACCTGGATCGGGGTAAAGAGAAGTGCGTCGCTCATATCAACCTCAGCGCTAAAAAATTATTGAATTTGCCAGTCTAATGTATACGACCCATGGCCGTCTTCACCGAGTTGCTTGGCCAACCAGGGCAGGGTGCCCTCTAGCGTTGCGGGTAAGGTCCACGGGGGGTTGATGATAAAAAGGCCGCTGCCGGTCATGCCCAGCCCATCGGTCGCTGGTGGCTGCGTGCTCAGTGTTACATTCAGCCAGTTTTCAGCACCAAGCTTTAACAACCGTTCCGGTAGCTCGACCGCTTCGCGCCGCGCCAGCAGCGGGTACCAGAGTACATAAGTGCCCGTGGCAAAACGTTGTAAGGCATCGCGCAAGGTGTTAATCACCTTGCCGTAATCTGTCTTGTCTTCATAGGCTGGGTCAATCAGCACGGCGGCACGACGCATGGCTGGCGGTATCAGCGCCTTCAAACCGTTGAGACCATCGGCCTGGGTGATCTGTGTGCGTTTCTGGGCAAAGCGCAGTGTTTGTGCCAACAGCGGTGCATCGCTGGGGTGTAATTCGAAGCATCGTAACGGGTCGGCGTGGCGCGTACAGTGGCCTGAAATCCAGGGCGACCCCGGATATTGCGTCAGGGTCTTGCCGTTGTTCGCGTCAGCGATGACCTCGCGATAGCGCGCTACGGCTTCGGGTAACGTTTCAACCGGCAGGGGCCAGAGCCGGCCAATGCCGGTTTGCGACTCCCCCGTTTTTTTAGCCATGGTGCTGTCGAGCAGATACATGCCAGCACCGGCGTGTGTATCGACCACCATGAAAGGCTTGTCTTTAAGCTTGAGGTAGTCCAGCACCTGAATCCAGACGAGGTGTTTGAGCACATCGGCAGGGTTGCCGGCGTGAAAGGCGTGGCGATAGCTGAGCATCAGTTAAAGCAATGGCGAAAGAAGTTGGGCACCGTTTTCCAGCAGCCGCTCACGCAGAGATCGCTGCGCGCGAATGACCGGATCAATCGGCGTCGATCGCGCCAGATACTGGCTCTGTAGTTGGCGTAATTGCTGGCTGAAATCGCTGTCGTAGACCATCAGCGTAATCTCATAATTGAGGCGCAAACTGCGCATATCCAGATTGACGGAACCAAACAGGCTGAAGGCACTGTCAACGACTAAGCTCTTGGTATGCAAAAGCCCGCCGGTAAACTGCTGGATCTTGACGCCAGCACTGAGCAGATCGTCCATGTAACTGCGGCTCGCATAACGCACCAGTACCGAATCGATGCGTTGTGGCACGATCAGGGTGACATCGACGCCTCGTGCGGCAGCGGTTTGCAACCCCTGAAAGAGGGCATCATCCGGCACGAAATAGGGCGTTGTCATGACGACCTCATGCTGTGCTTCTAAAATCGCGTTCAGCAACAGATGCGACATATTGGTGAACTTGTAGCTCGGACCAGACGGCACGGCCTGGGCAACGATGCCGTCGGCATGCATCTGTGGTGGCGTGAGATGCATCTGGTCAAGGTAGCGTTTGAAACCCGGAATATTATTGCTTTCTACCGCCCAATCCCCTTCAAAAACGGTGGTGAGCGATTCGGCGGCCGGGCCTTCCACGCGCGCCATGGCGTCGATCCATTCCCCCACGCCGGCATTCTGTTTAAAGTAGGCAGGGTCCACCATGTTCATACTGCCGGTCCAGGCAATATGGCCATCCACGGCGACAATCTTGCGGTGTAGGCGCAAATCGGCACGGCCAAACTGCAGTTTCAGGGGGTTGATGGCGCACCCCTTGGTGATGCTGACCCCGGCGTGTCGTAGGCGCGCCGGCCAGTGACTCTTCCAGAACGGCGCGCTACCGACCTCATCAAGCAGTATGCGACAGGCAATACCGCGTTGTGCGGCTTGAATGAGCGCTTCTGCCACCAGATCGGCGGTGCCACCCGGGTTCCAGATATAGAACTCCAGGTCACAACGGTATTTTGCCTGATGAATGTCCTGTATCAGTGCATGCAGTGCTTCCTGAGTGTTGGCATGCAGCGCAATGCGGTTACCGGGAACCGGGGGCATACCGCCGTGATGCTCGGCCAGTTGTGCCATGGATTGGAACTGCGGCGCAATGCCGCGCTCCGTGTCGGGATAACGAAGATCCATCAGTGCCGTCATATGCTGATAGACCGGCAATGCCTTGGCGATCCGTTGTTTGCGATCCCGACCCGTCGGACGTTCGCCAATGAGGATATAGAGCACCAAACCGACCAGCGGGACGATGGTTACGATCAGAATCCAGGCCAGGGCGACCCCTGGCGGGCGACGAATCCAGATAATGCGTAGGGTAAATAGCACCACAAAGAGTGGGTGCATGAGCAGGTACAACCAGTGCGAATCAGTCAGAAAAGCCCAAACCATCGAGGTTCTCGGTCACCAATAAAGAAAAACGACCTGTTCGGCCGCGTGTTTGGCCGATTGTTTTACCAGTTTACCCTGTGCAGCAGGTTGCATCGCATCATCGAGCCCTTTAACATCTGCTTTTTAGCATTCAAGGACGCTTCCGCATGATTCCCGAACTTGGCCAGATGGCACTGGCATTCGCGCTCATGGTATCGCTGGCGCTAGGAATGCTCGGTCTGGCAGGGCCACAGTGCGGGTTGCCTTTATGGAGCCGCATGGCGCGTCCACTGGCGCTCACCTGCTTCGTATTAATGATGGCCGCCTTCACGTGCCTGACCATCAGTTTTGTCGTCAATGACTTTTCGGTTGCCTACGTCGCCCAGCACTCGAATACGCAGCTGCCACTTCAGTACCGCTTCGGCGCTGTTTGGGGGGGGCACGAAGGCTCGTTGCTCCTTTGGGTGTGCATTCTCTCTGGCTGGGCGGCCGCAGTCGCCATCTTCTCTCGTTCACTGCCCACAGAGATGGTCGCACGTGTGCTGGGCGTTCTGGGTTGGGTGGCCTTCGGTTTTATTCTCTTCATTCTCTTTACATCGAACCCCTTTGATCGCCTGATGCCGGCGGTGGCTGAGGGACGTGATCTCAACCCCTTGTTGCAGGATCCGGGTCTGGTCTATCACCCGCCCATGCTCTATATGGGCTATGTCGGTTTTTCGGTGGCTTTTGCGTTTTCAATTGCGGCACTGCTGGCCGGTCAACTCGATGCTGCCTGGGCGCGCTGGTCACGGCCGTGGACATTGGCCGCCTGGATTTTTCTCACCCTTGGCATCGCGCTGGGCTCGAACTGGGCGTATTACGAACTGGGGTGGGGCGGCTGGTGGTTCTGGGATCCGGTTGAAAATGCGTCCTTCATGCCCTGGTTGGTGGGTACGGCACTGATTCACTCGTTAGCCGTTTCTGAGAAGCGCGGTAGCTTCAAGAACTGGACCGTACTGCTCGCGATCTCGGCATTTTCCTTGTCGCTGCTGGGGACCTTCATCGTCCGTTCGGGTGTGCTGACCTCCGTCCACGCCTTTGCGGCCGACCCCTCGCGCGGCGTTTTCATTCTTGTCTTTCTGGCCATCGTGGTCGGTGGTTCGCTTGCACTCTTTGCCTGGCGGGCGCCGGCGGTCGGGCAAGGCGGTAGTTTTGCGCTCGTCTCGCGCGAAACACTCCTGCTCATGAATAACGTGCTGTTGCTGGCCGGTGCGGCCGCAGTGTTGCTCGGTACCGTGTATCCCATGGTGATTGACGCGCTCAATCTTGGCAAACTCTCTGTCGGCCCCCCCTACTTTAACGCGGTCTTCGTGCCGATCATGTTGCCCTTGTTATTGCTGCTGCCGCTGGGCGCTGCGGCTCGTTGGAAGCAAGATACCCTCTGGTCTATTTTTCGGTTGCTCAAGATCGAAGGCATTCTGGCGATCGTGTCGGCCCTCGTACTGCCGACGGTCATGGGGCGGTGGAGCCCCATGGTGGCGCTGGGTACCGGGTTGGCGGTCTGGGTGCTGGCCGCAGTGGTCGCTCAGATTGTGACCCGAGTTCGCAGCAGCTGGCCACCCTTAGGTTTCTGGGGCATGCAACTGGCCCATCTTGGCCTGGCCGTGTTTGTTATTGGGGTGACCTTCGTCAGTAGCTATCAGGTCGAGCGCGATGTCAGCATGTCGCCCGGAGACACCGTGACCATTCACGACACGAAGCTGACGCTGCAAGACGTCAAAGCCGTGCGCGGTCCCAATTACGATGCCATGCGGGGTGACGTCACCTTTGGCCCGGCCAACCAGCCCGGGCAAATCAGCGGCACACTCCATACCGAGAAGCGGACTTATTTCTCGTCAACCATGCCGATGACGGAAGTGGGCATCGATACCAGCCTCACCCGCGATCTTTATGTGTCGATGGGCGACGCGACTGGCAAAAACGCCTGGGCTGTGCGGGTCTACTACAAACCTTTTGTCAGCTGGATCTGGGCGGGTTGTGGTTTCATGGCGCTGGGCGGTCTGCTCGCGGCGCTGGATCGCCGCTATCGTCTGCGTCAATCGGCTAAGTCCGAGTCAACCCCGCAGCAAGGAGTTTCAGCATGAAACGCATGACCTGGTTTCTTGTCCCGCTGTTGCTTTTTGCCGTGCTAGTATTTTTCTTGGCGCGTGGACTCTCCAAAGATCCGGCCTATGTGCCTTCACCGCTGATCGGTAAGCCGGCACCCACCTTCAACCTGCCTCAACTGCATGATCCCAAGCAGACCTTCGCACCGGAAGATCTGAAAGGGCGAGTCTGGCTTCTCAACGTCTGGGCTTCGTGGTGCGTGTCGTGCCGCGAAGAGCATCCTGTATTGGTGGCATTTGCGCGTGCGCATGATGATGTGCCCCTCATTGGCCTGGACTACAAGGATCAACGTGCCGATGCCCTGGCCTGGCTCAAGCAACATGGCAACCCGTATGTGCTATCGGCTTATGATGCCGATGGTCGGGTGGGTATCGACTACGGCGTTTATGGCGTCCCGGAAACCTATGTCATCGATCAGGCGGGGATCATTCGCTACAAACATATCGGTCCGTTGACACCGGAACTGGTCAAGACCGTGATCGACCCGATGCTTAAGAGCTTGCAGAAAGGGCCGCAGTCGTGAGGCTGATCTATACCCTGATCGCACTGACCCTGCTCGCGGGTAGCCCGCTGTCCGCAGCGGGCGAGGCGCAGCCACTGGCGCAGGATCCGGTCGTTGAAAAACGTCTGACCAGTATTTCAGAGAATCTGCGTTGTCTGGTCTGTCAGAACGAATCGCTGGCCGGCTCCCGTTCAGATCTGGCCGAAGATTTGCGTCGAGAGGTGCGCTTCCTTATTCTCGCAGGCAAATCGGATAAGGAGATTATCGACTTCCTCGTCGCCCGCTATGGGGATTATGTGCTTTACGATCCGCCGTTCAAGGCCAGCACCCTGTTGCTGTGGGTTGGCCCATTCGTGGTACTTACAGGCGGCTTGTTGGGGCTGATTATTTTCTTGCGTCGACGGAGCCAGCAACCGCCAAGTCGGGACGATATGGTGCCGGTTGAAACGGCGGAGGATGTATCGGCAATCGTGTATCCCAAGAGCCATCAGTCCAATAGGCGCGGCCACTGGGTCCTATGGCTATTGCTGGCGCTCATCCCGTTAGGTGCTGTTGGTGTGTACTTCAAGGTCGGCACACCGCAGGCCATGAATCCGGAGAAACTTCGTCCGCGCCCCGATCCCGAAGTCATGGTGGCACGCCTGCAAGCCAAAATGGATGCGAATCCGAATGATCCCCAAGGCTGGATGTTATTGGGTCGTGCGTACCTGGTGCTGAATCGGCCGGCAGAGGCGGTCAAAGCCTATGACCACATTTTGCCGCAAGTTAAACAGGATCCGCAGTTGACTGCCGCTTACGCCGAGGCACTGGCCGCTTCGGGCGACATCCGGCGGGCACAGGCCTGGATCGACGCCGCCCTCAAACGGGGCAGCAAAGATCCACAGTTGGTCTTTCTTGCGGGTGGCCTGGCTTTCGCTCAAGGCGACAACGCCAAGGCGATCCGTTATTGGGAACAGGTTTTGAAATCCTTCCCGCTGGGTTCGGATGAGGCCAAGTTCGTTCAGCAGAATATCGACGAGGCAAGGGCACGGCAGAAGTAAACAACCAAGGGCGCTCTATGAAGCGTTCTTGGCCCTTGGCTGCGTGGCACTTACTTTAGGGTTTTACTCGCCTTTTCGACCGCTGCTTTATCCAGCGCATGTTGGGCTTCCGGCGGCATATAGTTCTCATCGTGCTTGGCCAGTACCTCACTGGCGCTAAAGGCTTTGCCGCTATCGTCCAGTTTACCCTGAGCAACCACACCCTTTCCCTCGCGGAAAAGGTCGGGCAGGATGCCGGTATAAGTCACCGGTACGTCGTTGGCGGTATCGGTCACCACAAAGCGGACACTCACACCATCACGCTGGACGCTTCCTTCTTTGACCATGCCCCCGATACGGAAGGCACGGTTCTTGGGTGCTTCGCCCGAAACGACTTGCGAGGGCGTAAAGAAGAAGACCAGATTCTCTTCAAACGCACTCAACACCAGCGCGGCGGCAGTGCCGAGTACGGCCAGAGCGCCAATGATGAGCGCAAATCGTTTGTGACGTGGCTTCATGGCTGAAATTTAAAGATCCTGACTTTGCCGAATGGCGCGGATCGCCATCTTTTGACGGTGGCGCACCAAGAGCGGTTCGGCAACCATAGTGGCAGCGCAGACGCCAAAGCTGCCCCAAACATAAAACCCATAACCGCCCATGGCAAAGAACTCACTCAGCGATGCCCATTGCATCAGACAGCCTCCTTCACGTCCGGCAGGTGCTTAACCCATTCGGTGTTGCCTTCACGCTCCAGCATGATGCTACGAGCGCGCATGAGCGCCACCGCAATCGTGTAGGCCCAGAAAGCAAGCGCCATAAGCAGCATGCCCCACAGCATGGTGCTGGCCATGCTGGGCGATTTGGTCAGTGAGACCGACGCGCCCTGATGCAGCGTATTCCACCATGTGACCGAGAAATAGATGATCGGAACATTGACCACGCCGACCAGCGAGAGCACGGCGCCAGCACGATCAGCGCGACGTGGATCATCAATGGCCGCATGGAGTGCCATGTAGCCCAGGTACAGAAAAAAAAGAATCAGTTCAGAGGTCAAACGGGCATCCCACACCCACCAAGTGCCCCACATGGGCTTGCCCCACAGCGCACCGGTCCACAGCGATAGAAAGGCAAACAGTGCACCAGTCGGCGCCAGTGCACTGCTCATCATGCCGGAGAGTCGCGTTTGAAAGGTCAGTCCCATCAGCGCCCAGAACGCCATGACGCAGTAGATAAACATCGACATCCAGCTGGCCGGTACATGGATGAAGATAATGCGATAACCCTCGCCCTGTTGCGCATCAGTCGGCGCGACAAAGAAGCCGATATACAGCCCGACGGCGGCGAATAGGGCAGCCAGCGTCCAGAAAATCGGGATCAGCTTTCCGGCCAGCGGGTAAAAGGTGCTGGGCGCGCTGAATTTGAACCAGTTGATCATCCCGCTATTTTATTCCAATGAGATGCGCAATGCGGCAGTCGTTGCCCAGGGGGCAAAGGCGGCGGCCAGCACGAGCAGGGCACTCAATAGGTAGAGATGACCGGCGGCACCGAGCCCGGCGATATGCGATTCGACCGCCCCGGCGCCAAAAATCAGCGTCGGTACATACAGCGGCAATACCAGCAACGACACCAGCAGCGCGCTACCCCGGGCGCCGAGGGTGAGCGCAGCACCAATGGCGCCGAGGAGCGAGAGCAAGGGGGTGCCGATCAATAGCGAGAGCATCAAAACGCCAATCGCATCGGTGGGCAGATCAAACTGCAGACCAATCACGGGGGCCAATAGCACCAGCGGTAAACCGCAGACCAGCCAGTGGGCTGTGATCTTACCGGCAACCAAAATACTCAGTGGTTCCGGCGAGAGCGCCATCTGTTCGAGGGTGCCATCGGCATGGTCGGCCGCAAAGAGGCGCTGCAGACCGAGCAGGGTGGCGAGTAGGGCGGCAATCCACATCGCCCCCGGCGCGATCTTGCGCAACAGATCGGGTTCCGGCCCAATGCCCAGCGGCAGCAGGGTGGTGACAATGACAAAGAAGAACAAGGCCGTCAGCACCTCGGTCTTGCGGCGCATGACCAGGAGTAGATCACGACGCAGCGCCGCAACATAGGCAGAGAGCAGCATCATGCGCGCCCCCGCGACAGACTCAGCACAAAGCCGGCCGTGTCCGAGCCCAGGTCGGGCGTCTGGTGGCTGGTGAGCACGATCATGCCACCGTCTTTAAGGTGTGCCTTCAGACACTCTTGTAGATCGACGATCGCGTTGGCGTCCAACGCGTTAAACGGCTCATCAAGGAGCCAAAGTTTCGCTGGGCGGAGCAACAGGCGGACAAGCAGCCCCCGCCGCTTTTGTCCGGCTGAAAGCACCCGGGCAGGCAGGTGCTGTCGTTTGGCCAACCCCATCCGGGTGAGCGCATCTTGGATCGCGGCATCACTGACCTTCAGGCCATCCATCGCGATGAGGCTGCGCAGATTTTCGGTGAGCGTCAGGTCTTCCTTCAGGCTGGCATGGTGACCCAGGTACAGCATGTCGGCGTGGTACTCACTGCGCTGGTTGCTAATGGGTTGTGCTTGCCAGTGCACCGAACCCGCGGCGGGTAAGGCGAGACCGGCCAGAATGCGTAGCAGGCTGGTTTTGCCGGCGCCGTTTTCGCCCTGCAGGTAGAGCCACTGTCCGGCGTCCAGTTGCAGTGACAGATCCGTAAACAGGGTTTGTGTCCCGCGCACGCAACTGAGGTTTCTTGCCGCAAGCATCGGCGTTTGGGTCGCTGCGGTCATTAACCCAGCACCGTATCTAGCGTCATCATCAGTGCAAACCCTAGGACCAGGCCGATGGTCGCAAAGCGCTGGTTGCCATTACGATGCGTTTCGGGAATCACTTCGTTAGAGACGACAAAAATCATGGCGCCGGCGGCCAGCCCGAGACCGACCGGATACGCGATTGCCAGCCCGCTGGAAAGGGTCAGGCCGATGACCGAGCCCAATGGCTCAAGCAGACCAGTAATCGATGCGATGCACACCGACTTGAGGGGGGTATAGCCCACGCTGCGCAGCGCCATCACCACGGCCAAACCTTCGGGGATATCTTGCATCGCAATCGCCGAGGTCAGCGGAATACCGACCTGCAGATCCCCCTGTGCAAAGCTGACGCCGATGGCCATGCCTTCGGGCAGGTTATGCAGCGCAATCGCCAGCACAAATAGCCAGATGCGGCTCAGGCGGCGGGCTTCGGGCCCGAAGGTGCCGGTGTGGGCGTGTTCATGCGGGGTAAACTCGTCCATGCCGAGCATCAGCATGACGCCAAGCGCCATGCCAAAGACAACGGTCAGCGCTCCCAGCAGGGCATTACCGGTAATGACATCGCCCGCTGCGAGCCCTGGCAGGATCAGCGAGAACGAGCTTGCGGCCAGCATCATGCCCGCAGCAAGACCGAGCAGACTATCCTCGATTTTTTGCGGCAGGGTTTTGAGAAAGAAGCCGGGAATGGCACCAGCGGTAGTGAGCGCGAAGCCAGCAAAGCCCCCCCAGAGGGCGTAGCGCATAGTGGTGCTGTCATGGCCGGTGATAACGTCGTACAGACCGGCAAAAAAAAGCAGCAGAATCGCCAGACACGAAATCGCCAGGCCGGTTGCGGTGAGCGGATGCGCGGCCACATGCTGGCGCAGTGACGCCCCACGTAGGCTATCCGGAACGATGCTCGACAAAGACATATCAGGCGTCATCCTACCTGAAACGCCCGCCGCAAAGCGTGGGTAAGGATTTAAACAGCTTCAGCAACCCGCAGCTTGATGTGGGCGAGGGCCTCTTCGACCTGATCGACCAGAATCAGGCAAACATCTCCTGGTTGCAGTTTGGCGAGCGCGGTATCAATGGCCAGAAATTCGCCCTTGATTTCGTCGATTTCTTTCACCTGATGGGCTTCGTTGAGTCCTTCACGCAGGAGCTGAACCACTTCGCCCTCGCAACGCCCGCGTTGGCAGGCATCCTCATACAACACCACGTGATCGAAGACATTGCCCAGAATGCGCGTCTGACGGCGAATATCGTCGTCGCGTCGGTCACCGGCACCACTAATCACGACGCTGCGGCGCTTGGCTGGCATGTCGTGAATGGTATCGGCGAGTGCCCGGATGGCATCGGGGTTATGACCATAGTCGGCAATTAATGTCGCGCCCTTGTAATCGAAACGGTTGAATCGCCCGGGCACGGTATCGGCGTCGCTGTGAAAACTGGCCAGACCGGCGATGATGGCATCCCAGGGAATACCCAGTGCCCAGGCAGCCCCCACGGCGGCCATGACATTCTCGACCTGGAAGGCGATCTGACCGTTGTCGGTGAGCGGAATATCGTTGAGCGGCAAACGGAACACTGCCTTGCCCTGGGCGGCGATGATTTCGCTGTTATCACGGTAGATGACACGGTGCCCCTGGGCACGGTGCTTGGCCATCACCGGGTGCGCGCCGCTCTGACCCGCAAAGAAGGTCACGTTACCAGTGCAGAAGCGTGCCATGCGAGCCACCAACGGGTCGGCGGCGTTGAGCACGGCCGTACCCTCGGCCGACACGTTTTGGACGATGACCCGTTTTACAGTCGCCAACTCGGCCGCTGTATTGATGAAGTTCATGCCGAGGTGGTCGCCCTCGCCGATATTGGTAATAACGGCCACGTCGCAACGGTCGAAGCCCAGGCCCTCGCGCAAGATACCGCCGCGGGCGGTCTCCAGGACGGCGGCATCCACATCGGGGTGGCCCAGCACGTTGCGGGCGCTGCGCGGGCCGCTGCAGTCACCGGTGTCGATCAGGCGACCATTGGCGTAAACCCCATCCGTGGTGGTCATGCCGATCCGCTGGCCGGTCTGCGCGATCAGGTGGGCCGTCAGGCGAATGGTCGTGGTCTTTCCGTTAGTGCCGGAGACGGCCACGACCGGGATGCGGCCATTGTCGCCGCGAGCGAACATCTGGCGGACGATGGCTTCGCCGACCGGGCGGCCTTTGCCATAGGAGGGACTCAAATGCATACGCAAACCCGGCGCGGCGTTCACTTCGACAATGCCGCCACCCTGTTCTTGCAGCGGCTTGTAAACGCTATCGCAAACCACGTCGACACCGCAGATGTCCAGGCCAACCATGTGAGCGGCAGCCACGGCGCTGGCCGCCAGATCCGGGTGGACGTCGTCGGTCACATCGGTGGCCGTGCCGCCGGTGCTGAGGTTGGCATTTTTACGCAGATTGATGCGTACGCCGCGCGGTGGCACAGATTCCGGGGTCATCCCTTGCTCATCCAGCGTCGCCAGACCGATGGCGTCCAAGCGGATTTTGCTCAGCGAGGTAGCATGGCCATCACTGCGCAGCGGATCGCTGTTGATGACGTCGACCAACTGCCGAATGGTGTGCTGACCATCGCCAATCACATACGGCGGATCGCGACGGGCGGCGGCGACCAGTTCGTTACCCACCACCAGTAGGCGGAAATCATGGCCGGGCAGAAAACGCTCGACAATCACCTCGTCACTGATGGCGAAGGCCACTTCAAACGCGGCTTTGATCTGGTCGATTGTTTGCAGATTGACCGCGACCCCTTTGCCCTGGTTGCCATCGCGCGGTTTCACAACCACCGGGCCTTTGATCCACTCGGCCGCTGCCAAGGCGCCTTCGAGCGTGGTGACCACGCGACCCTGCGGCACGGCCACACCGGCCGAGTAGAGCAGGGTTTTGGTCAGGTCTTTGTCCTGCGCGATGGATTCGGCAATGGCGCTGGTATGGCTGGTCTCGGCGGCCTGGATGCGTTTCTGTTTGCTGCCCCAGCCCAGCTGCACCATACTGCCCTCGGTCATGCGCCGGAATGGGATGCCGCGCGCAACCGCGGCATTGACGATGCTGCCGGTGCTCGGTCCTAGACGCAGGTCTTCGTCCAGTTCGCTCAGCTCATGGAGCGTTGCATTCAGATCGAACATCCGGTCTTCCAGCGCCACCTGGCAAAGCCGCATCGCGTGTTCAAACGCCAGTTTGCCGACGGCCTCTTCGCTGTATTCAACGACAGTGATGTAGGTGCCTTTGTCCGGCGTTTGCACCGTGCGGCTAAAGGTCACCGGGCAACCGGCAGCCGCTTGCAGGCCCAACGCCACGACTTCTAGCGCATGCGCCAGAGTAAGCGGCTCGTTATGACCACTGGCGACCAGGGGACCCATTTGCGGAAAGCGGGCACGAAGGCGCGTTTCAAAACCAGTGAGATTGGTGATCTGGCACTCGGCTTCGGTGCAATTGATGAGCGCTTCGATAGCCGTATGGCGACCCCAGAGATTGGGGCCACGTAGTGCGCGCAGACGAACGATTTCCATGGGTTTACTGATGTGTAAAAGTTTGGATGCCCGTACTCATGATGTCACGGGTAAGACTCATGCCGACGCCAACCGCCACAGCCGCCAGCACGCTTTCCAGCGCATCATTGCGAAGTTGCAGCAACGGAATGCTGTCCAGGCTCATGATGGGCTGCACGTCATCGCCGCGTGCCATAACAACATGATTATCACGGGTGAACACGGCGCGGCCTTTTTGGGCCAGATGTTCTTTGAGGCAATCGGCACTGCCGAAGCGGCTGAAGAAAATCACTTCGCCATCGCACAGCCGCGCCATATCGGCGACTTCGGCATCGTCCGCGTTCAACACGCCCACGCCAGTAGGCAGCACCACGTCGATCTGCGAGCGCATCACGCGGTAGATATCCTCGCCATCGTTGATGGCACACTCGGGCACGGTATCGGTTGGGTCGAGATTGGTCACCACGCCAATCGTGCAGCGTTCGTAGGCCAATCCTTCATTGAGGATGACGCGGTTGTCGTTTTCGATAACGGCCACATCGACCTGACGGTTGAGCATCAGGCGATGACCGCTCTCCCAGTTGGCGCAGTGGCGATCGTCGAGTTGGCGCTGGTTGAAGTACATGCCCTTGCTACAGGCCAGCCCCACATTCATGCTGGTTAGTTGCAGCAGGCTGGCGATGAGCTGAGCCACCAGCGTCTTGCCGCGCGAGCCGGCCACGCCAATGATCGGCAGGTTGAAGTCTTCGCCCGGCGGGAACAGGTAGTCGACGATGGCATTGCCGACCGGGCGCGGCGTGCCGGCCGATGGCCGCAGGTGCATGAGCAGCCCCGGGCCGGCGTTCACTTCGACGATGGCGCCGCGCTGTTCGGCCAGCGGCTTGCTAATATCTTCGCAGACCAGATCGATACCGGCCACATCCAGTCCCACTACACGGGCGGCGAGCGCGACCGTTTCGGCGACGTCCGGATGGATGTCGTCGGTGACATCGATTGAGACATTGCCGTTGCGCTGAATCAGGACATCACGGCCGGCCTCGGGCACCGACTGGGCATGGAATCCCTGGCGCTCCAGCTCCAGGCGCACGGCCGAATCGATCCGCACAAAGTTGAGGGTGTTCTCTTCGGCAGGGCCACGGCTGGGGCTGCTGTTGATCTGGCGCTCGATGAGTGCTTCAATCGAGGATTGGCCATCGCCCTTGACGAAGGCAAAGTCACCGCGGGCAGCGGCGACGGTCTTGCCGCCAACAACCAGGAGGCGGTGCTCGTTGCCGGGAATGAAGCGCTCGACGATCACGCTACTGCCTTCGTCGATGGCCACCGCAAAGGCGGTGCGCACTTCTTGTTCGGTCAGCATATTGGTGAACACGCCACGGCCATGGTTGCCGTCAGACGGCTTTACCACCACAGGCAGACCAATATCTTGGGCTGCTTCCCAGGCCTCGTCGGCTGTTTCGACCACGGTGCCCTCGGGCACCGGCACGCCACAGGCCTTGAGCAAGCTCTTGGTCAGATCTTTGTCGCGCGAAATCGTTTCGGCAATAGCGCTCGTCTTGTCGGTCTCGGCCGTCCAGATACGGCGTTGCTTGGAACCGTAGCCCAGTTGCACCAGGTTGTTCTCGGCGAGGCGCATAGTCGGAATCTTGCGCTCCATGGCGGCATTCACAATGCTGCCGGTACTGGGTCCGAGCAGGCGGTCTTCGGCCAGATCCTTAAGGGCTTCCACCGCTGCGGCCACATCGAAGGGGCGGTCTTCGATGGCGGCCATGATCAGGTCTCGGCCAGTTTCGATGGCCAGGCGTGTTACATCGTCGTGCAGGTTATAGATGATGACTTTGTAGACGCTCCGGCGATTTCCCTCGCGGGCGCGGCCAAAACCGCCGGGAACGCCGGCCAGACCAAGGAGCTCCAGCGTCACGTGTTCCATGATATGCGCCGGCCAGGTGCCCTCATGTAGACGGCGCACAAACCCGCCGTATTCTTCGTAGCTGCAACGGTGCTCCATCAGACCCGGTAGCCAGGCCACCAGTCGGTCGGGGAGGCCGGGGATCTTGTCAGAGGGAAAGTCTTCCAGATCGCCGATATCCACCCAGGCTTCCAGAACCGGCACATAGGTCCACATGTTGGGACCGCGAATCGACTTGATGTCGAGTATTTTTATGGATTTATGACTCATCTGGTTGATTGCGATGTCAAAAGACCTTCCGGGGGGCTTGTCACGCCATTGTAAACAGAAACCTGCGGCTAATAACGCACCGTCATCCAAACGGATGACGTTTCCGGGACTTTCTTATACAAAGCAGCAGCCAGGACGCGTTTTGTCGACAAATTACCCACGCAATGTCAGCCGGAACGGGCCTGGCGCGTTATAGAATCCAAGCAAGAATTAACAAAACAACGACTGCGGTTTTTCAATTGAATCCACTTCATGTTTCGTCCCTGGTTGCGCCTGGTAATCCTGGCGGTACCGGTGACCCGACCCCCGAGTTCTGGCTCCCCGCCGTTCGGGCGCATGTGCCGGGCGATGAAACGGTGCTGGCGACCATCGAGACCGATCTCGATGCGGATCTCCATTTTGCGCGTGGGCTGGTCTGCCTGACCGACCGTAACCTATATGCCCTGTCGCCCGTTGGCGAGTGGGCGGTCTGGCCGCTGTCAGCCGACCTGGCTCTCAAGCTGAGCGACCATGCCGGGGTCGCCACGCTGGACGTGTTATCCGGTAGCGGCCGTTTGGCCTGTTGGCGTTTTACGCTGGCGCAGAATCCTTCGGCGCTCCGCCTGGTGCGCCAGCTCGACAGCCTGCGAGAAAAACAGCGGATCGATGCTGGCGAGGCACCGCCGGCCAAGGCATCCGCAGAAGAGCAGCCGCTGTGCCCCAACTGCTGGACACCGCTGCCGCCGGATCAAGACGAGTGCCCGGCGTGTTACAGCGAGAACCTGACTTCGCCGTCAACCTGGACGCTATTGCGCCTGTGGCGTTTTGCCCGGCCGTATAAAAAAGAACTCATGATTGGCTTTGGGCTGACGCTACTTGGCACCGCCGCCACGCTGGTGCCGCCCTACTTGACCATGCCGCTGATGGATAGGGTGTTGATTCCGTTCCAGAATGGCAAGAATATCCCCATCGGCCTCACCGTCATGCTGCTCAGCGGCTTGCTGATCAGCGCCCTGGTGGCCTGGGGCCTGGGTTGGGCGCGTACCTATATTCTGGCCCTGGTCAGTGAGCGGATCGGTGCCGACCTGCGCACCGCCACCTACGACCACTTGCTCAAGCTGTCGCTGGAGTACTTTGGTGGCAAGCGTACCGGCGACCTCATGGCGCGTATTGGGAATGAATCTGACCGGATTTGCGTCTTCCTTTCGCTTTATGCGCTCGACTTCGCTACCGATGTCATCATGATGCTGATGACGGCCGCCATTCTGGTCTCGATCGATCCGTGGCTGGCTCTGGTCACCTTGGCACCGTTGCCCATGATCATGTGGCTGATTCATATTGTGCGCGACAAGCTGCGCTTCGGATTCGAGAAAATCGACCGCATGTGGGCCGAAGTCACCAGCGTGCTGGCCGACACGATCCCCGGTATCCGCGTCGTCAAGGCCTTTGCCCAAGAACAGCGCGAGTCCAACCGCTTCCGCACCGCCAATGCCCACAACCTGGCCATTAACGATCGCGTCAATAAAGTCTGGAGCATGTTCACGCCAACCGTGACCTTGCTCACGGAAATCGGCCTGCTCATCCTCTGGGCTTTTGGTATCTGGCAGGTAGCGCATCATCATATTACCGTCGGTGTGCTCACCGCCTTTTTGGCGTACATCGGTCGCTTCTACACGCGACTGGATTCCATGAGCCGCATCGTGTCGCATACCCAGAAGGCCGCTACCGGCGCCAAGCGCATCTTCGACATTCTGGATCACGTCTCCAGCGTGCCGGAGCCGATCAACCCGGTGCATATCGACAAGGTTACGGGGCGCATTGATATCAATCGCGTTGGCTTTCGTTACGGCAACCGTGCCGTCCTGCGCGATGTCAGCCTCAACATTCAGCCCGGTGAAATGATCGGCCTGGTCGGTCATAGCGGTTCTGGCAAGAGCACACTGGTCAACCTGATCTGCCGTTTCTACGACGCCAGCGAAGGCAGCATCAAGATCGACGGTGTTGATATCCGCTCGATCCCGGTCTCGGAATACCGTCAGCACATCGGCCTGGTGCTTCAGGAACCCTTCCTGTTTTTCGGTACCATCGCCGAGAACATCGCCTACGGCAAGCCCAACGCCACGCGCGAAGAAATCGTTGCCGCCGCCCGTGCCGCGCATGCCCATGAATTCATCCTGCGGTTGCCACACGGTTACGACTCGGTGGTGGGCGAACGAGGCCAGGCGCTGTCGGGCGGTGAGCGCCAGCGCATCTCTATTGCGCGCGCACTACTGATTAATCCGCAGATCCTGATCCTGGACGAAGCCACCTCGTCGGTCGACAGCACTACCGAGAAAGAAATCCAGAAAGCACTCGATAACCTGGTGCAGGGCCGCACAACGATTGCCATCGCCCATCGCCTGTCCACGCTGCGCAAAGCCAACCGCTTGATCGTGCTCGACCGCGGCCAGATCATCGAAGAGGGTTCGCACGACGAACTCATGCTTCAGAACGGCACCTACCGCCGTATGGTGGAAACACAAGCGCGGCAAGAGGCCGAAGACAAGGCATCGGCTATGACGGTTCTGGGAGGTCGCATCCATGACCAATGACCTGCTGAGTTTTCACCGCACCTACAGCCTGCGCAAAGATGCCTTCGGTCATCTGGACCTGGTCTGGTCCGACGGTGCGGTTGTCGAACGCGTCACGCCCGTGCGGCCGTTCCCATTTTCCGATCCGGAACACGGCTTCTCGCTCGTGGACTCAGAAAGCCACGAAGTGGTCTGGCTGGATTCAATCAACGACCTCAAAGCCGAAGACCGGGTACTGGTCGATGAAGCGCTCGCCGCCCGCGAGTTCATGCCTGTGATTAACCGGATCGAGAGCGTGTCCTCGTTCAATACGCCGAGCACCTGGCAGGTTCAAACTGAGCAGGGCAAGACCCAGCTCGTGCTCAAGGGCGAGGAGCATATCCGCCGCATCAACGGCATGGCCGGTAACCACCTGCTGATCTCGGATAACCACGGTATCCAGTTCCTGATCAAAGACGTCAGCCAGCTCGACAAGCACAGCCGTCGCCTGCTCGATCGCTTTCTGTAATTGAGCGACGCCTTTGAGTGCTGACTCACCCTGCATGAATTGTGGCGCCTGCTGCGCCATGTACCGTGTCTCGTTCTACTGGGCAGAGGCAAACGATGCACCGGCCGGTTGGGTACCGGTGGAAACCACGGAACAACTGACGCCCACCATGCGCTGTATGCGCGGCACCAGCAGCAAAACGCCGCGTTGCGAACAGCTCCAAGGCAACATTCCCGGTGCCTTGTGCGGCATCTACGAGAACCGCCCCTCAGTTTGCCGAGAACTAGAACCGTATGATGCCAACGGCAAGCCGACTGATCAATGCACGCGGGCAAGGGCGGCGCATGGTTTGCCATCTTTGCTTAGAAGCACATAGTCGCTGAACTGATGGCCTTCATAGGGCGTGCGGGCTTCTGCCAAGCCTAAAGGCAATTCGACCAAGATGTCGAACTCTTCAATGACCTGAGAGGGATCATTGACGCTCCAGCCTGACTGAGCAAGCTGCTGATCAATCAGTTCTGAGCGAGTTTGTGCCTCAGTCTTGCTCATAGTTCAAATAGTTAAGCCGCCAGAAGTTTTGCGTGCTGTTTGATTTTCGGCGAACCCTCTGCGCGTGCTTGCCAGAGATCGTAGGCGGCTTGTTGTGCCATCCACGTGTCGGCACGGCCGCCGTTTTCGATACCAAGCCAAGCTTCTAGACGTAGCGCCATCTGCGGCGAGACGGCGGCGCGCGCGTTGAGTACGCGTGATAGCGCAACGCGGGTAACACCGAGTTGGTTTGCTGCTTCGGTAACACTCAGTCCCAGTGCCGGGAGGATGTCTTCTCTGAGCATTTCGCCTGGGTGCGGCGGGTTATACATGCGGCCCATGTGTGCCTCCTTAATGGTAATCCTGATAATTCACAAGAATGGCTTCGCCACTTTCAAACCGAAACGTCATACGCCAATTGCCGTTGACGGTAATGGCGAAGTGACCGCTCAGATCGTGGCTCAAGCCATGCAGTTTCCAGCCAGGGATGTTCATATCTTCGGCGCAGGTTGCTACATCAAGACGGGCAAGCTGTCTTTGTAGTTTGGTAGCATGATGGGGTTGGATGCCCGCCTTGCTGCCTGTTTCGAAGAATGCTTGAAGACCCTTGTGCAGGAAACTTTTAATCATGGTTGATTGTATAGCGTAGCGTTACGGTTAGCAAGTCTGTTTTAAAAGATGGTCTGTTTGCCAGTGAAGAGTTGAGCCACCTATTTTTTGCAACATCTAGATGAATAACCGCGCACCAATAGAGTTCCCCGAGGCCCCTCAGCCCGTTTCATTCTGGGAAGCCTTTCGCTTCTGGTTGAAGCTGGGCTTCATCAGTTTTGGGGGGCCGGCTGGGCAGATCGCGATCATGCACCAGGAGTTGGTGGAACGTAAACGCTGGATCTCCGAGCGGCGGTTTTTGCACGCCCTGAATTACTGCATGGTGCTACCGGGGCCGGAAGCGCAGCAGCTGGCGATCTATATCGGTTGGTTATTACACCGGGGCTTGGGCGGCGTGGTGGCGGGGTTGCTGTTTGTGCTGCCGTCACTGGTAATTCTGATCACCTTGTCGTGGATCTACCTAGCCTTTGGGCACTTGGCCGTGGTGGCGGGTATTTTTTACGGCGTAAAGCCCGCCGTGACGGCGATTGTGTTTCAGGCGACCCACCGTATTGGCGCCCGCACGCTACATAACCGAACGCTATGGGGTGTGGCAATTGCGGCTTTTCTGGCGCTGTTTGTAGGTGATGTGCCGTTCCCAGTGATCATTCTGGCGGCCGCCCTGTTCGGTATGATCGGTGGCAAAGCCTGGCCAGTCCGTTTTACGTCAGGCGGTGGGCATGGTGCTTCCAACAAGCATTTTGGCCCGGCGTTGATTGATGACGAAACGCCGATGCCAGCGCATGCCCGCTTTAGTTGGATGCGTGCCGCCAAGGTCGGGTTGATTGGCCTGAGTCTCTGGGGGGTGCCGATACTGGTGTTGATCAGCGCGTTCGGCTGGCAAGGCATCTACACCCAGATGGGGCTGTTTTTCACCAAGGCAGCGCTGCTGACCTTTGGCGGTGCCTATGCCGTCTTGCCCTATGTATACCAAGGGGCGGTCGAGCACTTTGGCTGGCTCACTGCCGGGCAAATGATTGATGGCCTGGCGCTGGGTGAAACGACGCCGGGCCCGTTGATTATGGTCGTGGCCTTTGCGGGCTTTGTCGGTGGTTATTTGAACGAGGTGTTGGGGCAGGGCTCAGCGTTCCTCTCAGGTGCCGTGGCAGCATCGATTGTCACGTGGTTTACATTCTTGCCCTCGTTCGTGTTCATTCTGCTGGGTGGCCCCATTGTGGAGGCGACGCATGGCAATTTGAAGTTCACGGCGCCGCTCACGGCCATCTCGGCCGCGGTTGTGGGGGTGATTCTAAATCTGGCGCTCTTCTTTGGTTACCACACGCTCTGGGCCAATGGTTTTGAAGGCGGTTTTGATGCAGTCGCTGCGCTGATTGCGCTGGCGGCCGGCGTGGCACTCTTCAAGTACAAAACCAACGTGTTGATCGTGATCGGCGTGTCGGCATTGGCCGGCTTACTAATCAAAGTGTTGGGCGGCTGATAAACACCCTATAAAGAAAAAGGCTGCCGGTGAGGGCAGCCCTGGTTACATCGTATTTATGCAGTTTTTAGAAGCTCTTGAATTTCTTCAGGTATCGCAAAACCATCCCATTCACCGTTCATTCTCTTCTCCCTCATTGGCTCTTAAGTGTGTGAGCCGTTAGCTGAGCCCTTCGCTCAGCGACGCCGTTGTTATAGGCGACATAAGCTTGATTAACCTCACCCATAGTTTTTAGTTTGCCATCCAGAATCATTACAATCCCGCCATCCAAGACATTGAAGTTCTTTTGATACATCACCTTAACTGCCTGATTGCTATCACCAAGCGATTCTAACAAAGCTTTTCTACAGGCTATCTGCTCCGGCCGGTATTTGATTAGGCTCTCCTTCAACGCCTTGGTCACAGGCGCCTTCGAAGTCATTTTCTCTAGATATTGCGGGTCATCAGGCCCACTCACCAGCTGATTCCACTGTGGTGCATAAGCCACCGCCTTATCCCACCGGACTTTTTTACAGGCCTTATATTGCGCAGCTGCGTCCTTCCAGTTCTGTGCCTGTTCATCAGAGATTCCAGATACACCATGCATGTGATGGCCAGAGCACCCGCTGAGAACCAAAGTCAGAATTGCGGCAACGATTCCACAGGTTAATTTAGCTTTCATACGGTGACTCTCTTTGAACTCGTTTTTATCATATTACGAGAAGCAACATGGTGTTTCAAGAAGGAAACCGAAGATTGTTGAAAATGACAGAATTCGTCAGATTCTCCAGATTTTGGCTTATCCATTGCCTTATTGGAGGGTGATTTGGCGTGTAGAAAAAATAGCGCCCCGAAGGACGCTATTTGTAATGATTGTTGGTGGAGCCGGCGTCAATCAAATTTGACACCCAACATGTTGTTTATAAATAGATCTGTATTAAATACTAAGAAAAATACCGCCAAAAATACCGCCATAGCTTACGCCTGAGTCATAACTTGGTCTGACTTTAGATCTTAAATCAGAGAAGATGTCAGAAGGGGTAGGGTCAAAGCCGCTTAAAACGGAGCGGATTGCTTTATTGGTGTTAACGCAAGTATGGCCTGTATGTTGTTACGGTTAATTTTTCCACTAAGTGTGTCATCAACTATGGCCTTGGTTAAAACCCAGTTGCCATCGGTGAATTTCATGCCAAGGTAGATGACCTCTTCTTTTGATATTTTATTGCCACTGGCTATCGCACCAACGACAGCCCCGGCGCCACCAAATAAGGCACCGCCAATCGCGGCACCGCTCAATGTTCCACCCAAGCTTTTTGCTGCGGCAGTACATGATTGCTCATCAAGAACCTTTATTTCAGTGATTTGCTCTGGTAGATATTTAATTCCGGACGACTCATCATTTTGCCGACTTTTCATCGTAGATTTCCAGAACAAGAAGCCAGCAAGGGCAGCGCCAGCCAAAAATACGCCAATGCCAAACTTAAAGCCAAGTATGGCAGATACGATGATTAGCAGCGTTACAAAAATCGCAGTGACGTAATTTTTTTTAGAGTGATTTTCATAAAAAAGGATACCAACCACACGGCCGTCCCGAGCTATTGGCCTAACCATCATGCTTTTGTCTAAAGAGCTTTGAATGATTTCCATGTGTATCTAGCTGTAAAGTATGTCGTGGAAGCAGCGTGTATTTAAAGCGCGTATTTCGCACCTGTGACGTCGTACATATTTTTTGTGCAGTTTTTGTTCCATGTGTTGGCACTTTTGCTGATTTTGTCGCCGTTCAAGACAGCAATTTCACGGTTGTACCCCCCGAAACCGTTTTTTGCTCGATATTGAACGCACACAATGCTTCCACGTTCGTTTGCCCAAGCTTCCTCAACTTCGAATGAGCTCGGGTCTCTCATGGATTTCTTGAGCTCGGACATAAATACGTATGCAACCTTGAAGCGCCAGTCAGCATTCTTTTTTTGTCTCTCAGCCAACTGAGTTTCTAGCTCTTTAGCCTTTTGCTTTGCGACTCGCTCATCAACCTCGGCTTGTTGCTGCTCCGGGGTCATGGCATTCCAGCGAGCTTGTTCAGCCGCAATAGCTGACTGCATGTTAGTTACCCTGGAGTAATTAACGTATGAGCCAGCCACAAATGCGATAGAGACTATCGCTATAGAAAACTTATTACTAAAGTTTAAATTGGTTGAAAATCTCTCGTCATTTTTCCAGACTAGCTTTTCAACAATCAAAAACAGTATGAAGGATAGAATTGCAGCGCCGGCGACAGAATATAAGGCGTATCCCCAGACGTCAGTCAGTTTAATGTCACCCAAAAAGTTGCCAACAATTATTCCGCCAATGAGGTAACTGCAAAGTGCGAAGAAGACTGTGCCGGAGACGAGGTATGTTTTTTTCATTGGCTAAGTGAAGTGTTGAATGACTGGTTTTTGCATATTAATCCACTGGTTACGATTTGGGCAGACAGATGGCTTAAATTTGTATCATTTGTCCTTATTAGCGGCTGTCTGGGTCTATGAAGACAACCCTCAGTGCGGGTGGGGCCACCAATCTTGTGCCTATTGCTTGAGGTCCGTTTCCATCAAGTTCGGAGGCTCTAATGGCCGAAAGGCCTCCGCTTCTATCGTCAAACCCACCACGACTTCGGAGGATAAAGGCCATAGATTGAAAATCATCACCCGTTTTGGCTCTGGCCATCATCTTTCGCGCAACTTCAGCGATTGCGAGTGCTCTCCCTTCTTCAATTGCAAGCTCGAGTTCTGGAGTTTCGGCTAATTTTCGATAAAAAGTCGAGCGGCTCACCCCAAGTGCTGCGGCAATCATTTGTTGATTTAGGCCAAAGCTTGCTAGCTCTCTAGCTCTCTCTGTAATCGACCGAGATTTTTTATTGTGCATGGTTCCTCCCAAGTCTCTTGCTTGAACGGTAATTAAGTTGTGTGAGCTTGGCCCTTAGGTGCGGACTTACTGGGCGGTATTGAATGTGCTTTCTAGGGTTATAGATGGCTAGATATTCATAGCCTGCATTTTGTGCAGCAGGATTTGATGCAGTTTCTGCGACATTTTTAATAGGTGAAACTGCACTTTGTGCAGAAGGTATTCTGCATTTTTCGCCACCCGATAAAACGGTTATTGGAGCGGCCCAATCCGTCCAAGCGTTGCTCCGGAACCCGTCTAGAAATAGTCCGGCTCTGTCCTTTGAGATGCTTTCCCACGTAAGCGCATAGCGCGCCCAAGTATTGCGGCCGTTTTGAGTTCCACGACTCCGGGTGCGATAAATGAAACCGTGGGCTATAAGAGATGCAATCGCATTTTTTAGCGTGTGTTGAGAGCCGATTCCGTGCTTCGAACAGTAGGTAAACGTTAGTTGGATGTGACCGTTGTTCTGCCCGTTCCATTGACGTGCTGCAATCAACAGCGTGCGAATGGCCTCGCCGTTGAGGTCTGCAAAAGCCGGAGAGTCAATTACATCTCTTGGGATTGCCGCGAATTGGTAACCAAGCTTCTTCTGCCCAGTGTGGACCTTGCGTCTAGCGGCTCTCATTTATTACCCCTAAAAAGGGCGATGAGTTTTCTCCGGTCTTCTCTGGTTAATCGGTAGTATCCCGGAAAGCATGGTTTTCCATCTCGGTCATTTTTTCTTACCCGTGTGCAAGGAACTTCTAACCCTCGATTTCTGATTCTTCTGATGACCTCTGGCCCATTGCTAGCTCCAGCAATTTGGTCGATTTCTTCTCGGGATAGGTTTCCTTTGGCGAGGGCAAATAAAACGCGAGTTTCTCGTGGGCCTATGTTGGAATGTTTTGTGAAACTCATGCTTGACACCGCTCTTCCATGCGGGCACTTACCCAAGCATTAACCTCATCCTCGACCCATGCGACAGCACGCTCTCCCAGTCGGACAGGGGGTGGAAACTTTCCACCTGATATTTTTTCGTAAATTGCTGATTTGCTTTGAGCCGTGATTTTCTTCACTGCATCAAGTTTAAGAAGTCTAGCTGTCATTTTGAATCCTCAGTTTTGTTGATGAGGATTCCTAATCTATGAATCGACCGTGGAACGCTAGACAAATCTGAGCCTCTAAAATGAGGCATAGGAGGTGTTATGAGCAGCAAGCGATTTACCGAAGAGTTTCGTATCGAAGCCGTTAAACAGGTCGCTGAACGCGGCTATCCAGTCAAAGAAGTATCAGAGCGTCTGGGCGTCTCGACATGGAGCCTATACAACTGGATCAAGGACTACAGCACGCCCCCCGCAATCAGACAGGCCGATCAGGATCAAGCGGCACGTATCAAACGTCTTGAATCAGAACTGCGCCGGGTTACTGAGGAGCGGGACATCCTAAAAAAGGCCGCCGCGTACTTTGCCAAGGAATCCCGGTAAGGTACGCATTCATCAAGGCGCATGAGGCGACGCATCGAGTCAGAACGCTTTGCCGTGTCATGGCCGTCCATCCCAGTGGCTACTACGCATGGAAGGCCCAGCCATTGTCCAATCGAGCCAAAGAAGATCGGCGGCTCGCTGGGCATATCAAGCAATCCTGGCTGGAAAGCGGTGGCGTTTATGGTTACCGCAAGATCACCTTGGATCTGCGAGATCTTGGCGAAACGTGCGGTAAGGATCGGGTCTATCGGATCATGAAAGCTGAAGGATTGCGCTCTCAGACTGGCTACAAACGGCGCCAGGGTAAATACGGCCGGCCGTCTGTTGTGGCTCCCAACAAGCTACAGCAGCAGTTCACGGTAGCGCAACCGAATCAAGTCTGGGTAGTCGACATCACCTATATCCGGACGCATGAAGGCTGGCTCTATCTGGCTGCTGTGCTGGATCTTTATTCTCGCCAGGTAGTTGGCTGGGCCATGAGTTCACGGATTGATAGCGAGTTAGCGCTTAATGCCCTGCTGATGGCAGTCTGGCGACGCAAGCCGACCGGCGAAGTCATCATTCACTCAGATCAGGGTGTTCAGTTCAGTAGCCATGACTGGCAAGCATTTCTAAAGGAGCACCGTCTGGTCGCCAGCATGAGCCGTCGCGGGAATTGTTACGACAATGCCGTGGCAGAAAGCTTCTTTCAGCTTCTGAAGCGGGAACGGATTCGCCGGAAGATTTATCTAACGCGAGAGGAAGCTCGTTCGGACATCTTCAATTACATCGAGA